>JAQNCT010000006.1 GCA_029077825.1 Acidocella sp.
TCTTCCTGGTATTCGTCACTGAAACCCCTTGGCTCAACGCCAGTTTAGGGGCAGGATTCTATCTAAGCTACCTGTCCAGTTTCCGGGGGCCACCTCACAGTGGCACCGTTGGCTGTTGCATCATCAAGTATATTTTTAACTCGCGTGAAATGCCGGTCATTCACAATCCGGCAGTAATCCGGGCTGGTTTGCACGTTATCGCCGTATAACTTGGCAATGGCTGCTTTGGATTGTTTGAGAAATTCCGCCTGAACTTTCTCATGCACATATAAATAATCCGGGGCGACACAGGTCTGGCCATTATTTAGGAATTTTCCCCACATAATGCTTCTGGCAGCCTTGGCGAGATCAGCGCTCTCATCGACGATCACCGGGCTTTTGCCGCCAAGCTCCAGAGTGATCGAGGATAGATGCTTCGCCGCCGCCGCCATGACGATTTTGCCCACGGCGGGTGAGCCGGTAAAGAACATATGGTCAAATGGCAACGCCAGCAGCGCCGTTGACACCTGCGCATCGCCTTCAAATAACGCAATCTCGGCTGGTTCAAAAGTTTGGCGGATGATCTCGGCCATCAAGGCTGAACAGGAAGGCGTTAGCTCGGAGGGCTTGATAATAACCGTGTTTCCCGCAGCGATGGCGCTGGCCAGCGGCCCGAAGGTGAGGTTGATCGGGAAATTCCAAGGCGCGATGATCAGGCAAACGCCACGCGGTTGGTAGCGGATGCGCGCCTGGGTTCCCAGCATCGTCATGGTGGTGCCAGCGCGTTTGGTGCGCATCCAGGATTTCAAATGTTTCACCGCATGATGAATTTCGCTGATTACCGGCATAATCTCATCAAGGTCAGCCTCAGTGGCCGGTTTGTGCAGATCAGCCGCCAAGGCACGGTAAATAGCATCCTTGTTGGCCATGACCGCCGTCTCCAGGCGGCGCAGTTTGGCGATCCGCTCTTCGGCGGTGGAGGTACGCAGCTTAACCGCCTGTTGCTGCTGTTTGGCAAATATCTCCATTATGGCTGAAGCTGAGCCAGTTTGCGCGGGTGAAATGCTCGTATACACGTTCATGGCTCGTCCCATTTCCTAATTTAAGGGTAGTTATTTTGGTTACCTTTAGGGCAAGGAAGTAACGTTTGGCGGAAACTGTCAAGCAGAAACGGCCACACCGCCCTGCTTTGCCGGTGATTTTTTCGTGAGGCGCAATGATTGGCGCCACGCCTGCGCGAACCAACAGGTCAGCCCCGCAATTCTCGTTTATGTGCAACGCAGCGCGGGCCGGTTTATCTTTACAGCCAATCAGGCTAATCAAGTTTGGAATCTCGCCCTTACCGGCACAGGAGCCATCATTGTCTAATTTTAACACCGAGACGGTCACCTCCGTCCGGCACTGGACCGACACGCTTTTCAGCTTCACCGCCACCCGCGACCCTAGTTTCCGCTTCATCAGCGGTCAGTTCACCATGATCGGCCTGGAGGTTGAAGGCCGCCCGCTGCTGCGCGCCTATTCCATGTGCAATGCCAACCATGAGGACCAGTTGGAGTTTTTCTCCATCAAGGTATCATCAGGCGCACTCACCTCCCGCCTGCAGCATTTGCAAGTGGGCGACATCGTGCTGGTAGGCCGCAAGCCAACCGGCACGCTGATCCAGGACAATCTGCTGCCGGGCAAAAACCTTTATCTGCTGGGTACCGGCACCGGCTTGGCGCCGTTTGTCAGCATCATCAAAGACCCCGACACCTATGAACGCTACGAGCGTATCATCCTGGTGCATGGCACCCGCACCATTGCCGAGCTTGGCTATGGTGAGCTGATCGTGAATATGCTGCGGGAGCATGAATTTTTCGGCGAATTGGCGCGCGAAAAACTACTGTATTACCCGACCGTGACCCGCGAAGCTTTTCGCAACATCGGGCGCATTACCACCTTGCTTGAAACCGGCAAGTTACAGGCTGATTTAAACTTGGCAGCGTTCAACCAGGAAACCGACCGGGTCATGCTGTGCGGCAGCCCCGAAATGCTGACGGATTTAAATAATTTTCTTATATCTCGTGGCTTTCAAGAGGGTAACCATCATGAGCCGGGGCATTATGTGATCGAGAAAGCCTTCGTCGAAAAGTAAAATTGCCGGGCTAACCGCAGGGCATCGGCGGCAGCACCAGATCATTGGCACTGCCCGCTTTAATATCCTGTGGTTGAATACAACTCGCAGCATCGCCGGGGCTCGATGGGGCAAATAAATTAATGTATATCCGGCCTCCGGCCATTTCAATTTTGGCGGGCGCGCCGAGCGGTGCGATCTTGGCAAAATTATCCGGTAATTGATGTTGAGTGCTGCCAATCTGCCCGGCATGGCCGATGACCACCCACACCCGCTTGCCCTGCATCTGCGCCAGTTGCGCGTGAGTAACGCCGCCCTGGGAGTCACTTAATACGATATTTTGCGCGTCCGGCGGTAAATAGGCCCGCAGAATCGTGTCATCCCAAGGGTCGCTCAGCAACACTACGTCGCCCGGTGCAACTTCGCTTGCAAGAATTTTAGCCGCGATATCCCATCGCGGTTTCGTCTCCACATGATAATAAGGCAGCAGGTTAAATAACAGCACGGCTGCCATTGCGCCGAATGCCACTGTCTGTCCGTAGCGCGGCAAGCGTTGCAGCAATACACTGCAACCGATGCCCGCCAAAATTGCAAAAGGTGCAGCACTCCACAGAATGTAGCGCGGCACCAGCATCGAGCGCCATAATGAGATCACCAGCAGCACTGCCGGTAGCAGGATAAACGATAAGCCGATCACCGCCAGCATGCCGGGCCGTCGGCGCAACCGCCAAGCCCCCAGCGCTGCCGCCAGCAACAAGCCAGCCTCGATTAGCCATATCACCGGCATCGGCGTGGTAACATTCATCAGCCGAAATGACACAGTGTCGGCGATCCGCATCAAATACACCGAGGAAAAATCATACCATAAATGTGACAGGTCCAAAGGCGGAATCCAGGTCACGCTGTCGATGAATTTCTTGTCCTGATAAATTTCCATCAACATGTAAAAAGGTGCCGTCAGAGTAACCATCACTGCATCCGCCAGCAATAGGTTGCGGAGAAAACCCTGGCGCGATGGCGAGCGTCGCAGAATGACAAAGCCGATGATATTAGCCGTAATCAGCCAGGGCACACCATCGCCCAGCACATCAAGTGCTCCTGCTGTGCCTAAAACAAACGCCAACCAGGCGCCGCGCATCGAGCGCCTATCAGCCCAGGGCCGTGACGCGGCAGGCAGGTTCAGGGCTAATTGCACCATGCTATAGAGCGCTATCAGGATCAGGCTCATTTCCATCGTGTAGGACCGCGCTTCCTGGCTAAACGCCAGTGCCGAAGGGGACAGCCCCAAAATCAGCGCCGCGAGCAAGCCGGCGCGGCGGCCGGCAATTTGCACGGTGATCAGAAATACCAACATCACACAAGCCGCACCGAAAAGTGCTGAGGGCACCCGCAGCCAGAATTGCGGATCACCCAGCCCGGCCAGCGGCGAGAGCATGAGAAAATAGCTCGGCATGTGATGGTTCGCGAAGGAATCATGCACCAGCGCTGCCAAGGGCATATGAACCCGCTGCAAGGTGAAAACTTCATCGAGCCAGAACGGACGCGCGCCGATGTCAATGAGACGCAAAATCAGCGCGACGCCGAACACCACCAGCGGCAATGTTGCCACATGGTTCACCACCGCCGCAAAATCGGGCTTGGTCAATTTCATCTCGCGCGTCGCGTCGATCATGCCAAAGCCTCCGCCTTACCTCCGGAACCAAGATCCAGATTTTTCAACGGTGCATATCCCTGGCTCTGACTTTGCGATGACGCGGCGTCGGCCAAAAGATCAGCCGGCAACACACCATCATCTGGCCGCCAATCCCGAAAGAAAGCACGGCCAATCGCCGCAGCCAATCGCTGCAAGTGAATTTGCACCACATCAAGATACTCATGCAAACCCGTGGCGAGAATATGGCCGGTGGATCGTTCGGTAAGAATTTCTCTTAAATATTCTGCAACCTCCATCGGTTCATTAGCGCGCGACAAACCGTATATCCGGCGCAAATCCTCTAAATACGCTTCAGCACGGCGCACGCTGAGCAAAACCGAGCGTGGTGATGATGGGTCACGCAGCAGGAAATCCACCACATCCTCAGCAGAGAATACAGCGCGGGCATGGCGTTTGAAGGCATGGTATCCCGCCCCTGCCCGCAACACCGCATTCCATTGTGTTAATTCGGCCACGCGCTTGGCCTCACCGTCACGGGGCAGAATGATGGTGTATTTAATATCCAGCATACGAGTGGTTTGGTCAGCGCGTTCGATGACCCGGCCCAGATGGTAAAAATACCAGCCCTGATCGCGATATAGAGTGCCTTCGGTGATGCCGGTGTGAGCCTGCACGCCATCCTTCAACGCTGTGCAAACCCGCGAGAGTGAATCGCCTTCCAAATCCTCCGCGGTAATCCGTCCGACAAAACGATGAAATACGTTAATTTGCCGCCACATTTCAGTGCTCATCAACGGCCGCAATGTGCGGGCATTGGTGCGGGCGTCTTCGATGTTGGCGGGAATTGATGTCGGGTTGCCTTTATCGAGCAGATAAAAACGCTTCACATGCAAGGCATCCGGCGAAAAACCACGCGCCTCAAAATTTTTCTCATCGGCGTTAATCTGAATCAGGCCAAACCAAGCCTGGGTTTCATAGCCAGGTGACTCAAAGCTCTGGGTAACGTCGATGAGCCGCGCGAGATTTTCCACACGCTCCAGATACCGTGCCATCCAGAACAGGCCCTCGGCATCGCGTGAAAGCAGTACCGTATCGAACCTCATGGCGGGCCTCCAGCGGCAAAATCATCGGCCAACACCCAGGTGTCTTTCGAACCGCCACCTTGACTAGAGTTAACTATGAGGCTGCCGTGCTTCAAGGCCACGCGCGTTAAACCTCCCGGCAGAACCCAGCTTTCCTTACCGGTGATGATAAAGGGCCGCAAATCCAAATGGCGCGGGCCCACGCCTGCCTCGGTGAGGGTTGGTGCCACCGAAAGCCCGATCATTGGTTGGCTGATCCATTGTGCCGGGTCAGCCAAAATGGCGGCACGGGAGGCTTCAAGCTCCTCTTTGCTCGCACGCGGGCCAATTGTGATGCCGTAACCACCTGATTCACCTACTGGCTTGGTGACCAACTTGTCCAAATTGGCGAGCGTATAGGCCAAGCCCTCCTTCTCGCGACAGATATTGGTCTGCACATTCTGGATCAGCGGCTCTTCGCCCAGATAATATTTGATGATGCGCGGCATGTAGGCATACACCGCCTTATCGTCCGCAACACCGGTGCCCACCGCATTGGCGATCGCGACGTTTCCGGCTTTCCAGGCACCGATCAACCCGCGCACACCCAGCATGGACTCCGGGCGGAACACATCGGGGTCAAGGAAATCATCATTAAGCCGGCGATAAATGGTATGAACCGGGCGCAAGCCAGTGATGGTGCGCATGTAAACACGCTCATTTTCCACCACCAGGTCTGAGCCGACCACCAATGGCACGCCCATTTCGCGGGCTAAAAACACATGCTCAAAATACGCCGAATTATATATCCCCGGCGAAAGCAGCACCACTTGCGGGTCCTCAAGATCCCCTGGCGCAATTTCCGACATCGCAGCCCGCAGGCGACGGCCATAATCATCCACCGGGCGTAGCCGGATGCCGGCCATCAAATCGGGGAAGGTCCGCAGCATCAGATGGCGGTTTTCAATAACGTAGGAAATACCCGACGGTGTGCGGGCGTTATCTTCCAGCACCCGGAAGTCACCGTGCTCGTCGCGAATGATATCAATACCGCAAACATGCACATAAGTGCCGTGAGGTACCGGGAAATCCTGCATCTCCGGACGGTAGTTGGCATTGCCGTACACCAGTTCGGCGGGAATAATGCCGTCCTTGATGATTTTCCCTTTGCCGTAAATATCACCAAGGAACAGATTAAGCGCGGTTACACGCTGAATACAGGCGCGCTCCAGCAAGTCCCATTCACCATGGGTGATAATGCGGGGAATGCAGTCAAACGGCAAAATCCGGTCGATGGCGGTGGCATCCGAATACACCGTGAACGTGACCCCAAGATCGATCAGTTCGGTTTCCGCCGCAGCGGCGCGGCCACGCAGGGCTGTAAGGCCAATCTTCGAGAGCCGTTCCGCCAGCCACCCGGGCACCGGCCCGGCATCGCGGCGCGGCTTGGTGAGTTCACAGAAATAGCGGCCCGAATCATAATCGGGCCAGGCGCGTGAAAAAATATCGTTCATCGCTGCGTCCCCCATAAAAAAATTTTAGTCAATTTTTTGAGACGCCGCAGGGGCAGCGATGTATGTTGCGGGTCACAAAATGCCACATTCAACGGCAAATTATTGCTGATCGCCAAATAATTCACCAATTTTTAACCTGTATCGACAAAGTCATCGTAAGCGCACCCTCAGTGTGAATGGAATCATAGCAATGTAATGGAACGTGCCATGCAAACGCCGGACCATACAAGAGTGGCGATTAACAGCTTCACGATCGATCTAAGTGAGTTTGACGAAACAAACTTAATTCACTCTCGCCGCGTCGCGATCTGTCTGTTATGCCTGTAATGATGCAGGTGGCGGCTTCCAGTGACGAAATGATCGACCGGTCGGGCCGTATCCGGACCCCTTGGGTACCGGTTATGGAGGCTTTCCGCAGTGTCGGCCTCGAAGAAATGGGCCGCCGGGCCACCGCGCTAAATCGGCAGGTGAGGCTGGCCGCCCCCTTCGGTGTGGTGGCGCGGCACCGCTATGACCCGCTGCCCGCCCCGCTCACCGCCTCGGAATTCGCGTTGCTGGAAGCGGGTGTGAAGCAACGTGCCGAAGTTTTGAACAGCCTGCTGGAGGATTTGTATGGCCGCCAGAGCGTGCTGCAAAATGGCCTGATCCCGCCAACCACGATTTTTAAAAGTCGGCATTTTGTCCGCAGCATGTGTACCGCAACACCGCTCGCCACACCGCGCCTTTCACTTTATGCCGCCGATATCGTTCGCGGCGCGGATGGGCGCTTCCAGATCGTGCGTGACCATACCGGAATCATTCCGAGTTTTGGCCATGCGCTGACCCTGCGCCGAGTCGCATCGGGAACAGTACCGGAACTATTTCGTACCGGCGGCCTGCGCAGCCTGCGGCCAGCGCGCGAGATGCTGGTGGATCATCTCCAGCGCGACAGCCAGGGCGGCATGGTGGCGATTCTCTCGGCCAGTGCCAGCAGCCCGGCGCAATCACTCGACATGATGGATGATGCGCTGCTCGCACGCGCGCTCGGCGTGCTGCTGATCGAACCGGGTGATCTGGCCTCTCGCGGTGGGGCTTTGCATGTAAAAACCCTCTCCGGCCTGCTGCATGTGGCAACCTTGGTGCGGGGGCTGTCCGGCATCGAGTTGGACCCGCTCGAACAAGGCGGCCGCCCAGGAGCTGGCATTCCCGGCGCGTTCGGTGCCATCCGCGCCGGGGTGCTGAATATGCTGAACGCGCCCGGCAGTTCGCTGGCGGAATCGCCGGAAGTTGCCGCCTATGTTCCGCAATTATTCGAGACCTTCTGCGGCGCGGCCCCGCTGCTGCCCACTGCCAAGGGCGATATATTTTTATCCGCCTCGAAAGCACCGTTCGTTGACCCGGCGGGCCTGGTCTCAACGCCATTGATGTTCCGGTTGTTTGGTTGGCATGATGGCACCGGGTGGCAAGTTTTGCCGGGGGGGCTGGCGTTCGGACTGAATGAAGCAGGCGTTTTGGCCAATATGAAAGATATCTGGGTGCTGGACGCTGACGAGCCGCATTATTATTCCGGTGTTTCGCATTCTGAGCCGCAAGCGCGCGTGCCGTTTTTGCCGGCGGCACATCTGCCGTCACGGACGGCGGATAATCTCTTCTGGCTGGGCCGGTCGATGGAGCGGCTGGAAGCTGCCGCCCGGTTGCTGATGCTGGCCTTGCCCCGGCTGGAAGCTGGAACCTCGCTGCCGCGCGATGCCGCAGAGCGCAGCCTGATCACTCGCTGTCTGGCAAAAGCCCAGTTACTGCCTGATGATCTGGCAAGTGGGAATATTTCGGGCCGCTTGCTCCGGCAGTCTCTGGCTCGCCGCAAGCCAATGGCGACGTTGCTGCGGGAGGTAACAAGGTTGGTGAACGCCGCCAGTGAGCGGTTGAGCCCAACCATGCTGGCCACAGTCCAACTTGCCCTGGACCAGGCCACCGCGGCATTGATTCCGGATGAAGAACAGGCACTGCCGACCATTCTGGGCTTTGCCGCCACCTTTGCCGGTATTGCCGCTGAAAACATGTCCCGCGATGGCGGTTGGCTGTTTCTGGAAATGGGCCGCCGGCTGGAACGCGCTGAGGCTTTCTCGGAAAGTCTGGCGATTTTGCTTGACGCGCCGCCCGAGCGGCTGGAGCCAGGCTTGGCGCTGGGTATCGAGCTTGCCGATTCGGTGCTGAGCTACGACCTGCGCCACGCTGGAATTTTAGCGCCCGGCCCGGTGCTGGCGATGATTTTAGCAGATTCCGGCAACCCGCGTAGCCTGGGCTTTCAATGTTCAGCGCTCCGCTGGTCACTGGACCGGCTCGGCGCTGACGATGACGCCGAAGCCGCCCGGCTGCTGCACACCGAAGCCACAAAATTAGCCAGTGGCACTGCCGACCTTTCGGGACCACTGAGTGCTATTGCCGCGCGGCTGCGGCTGCTCTCCGATCGTGTGCAACGGCGCTTCTTCACTCTGCTGCCTGAAGCGCATCAGTTGGAAGACGAAGAAGAAGTCATGGCAGGGACATCATGATCTACCGGCTGCATCACGCGACCATTTATGAATATGCTGAGCCGGTGCTGCTGGGCACGCATTTCATGCATCTGGTGCCGCGTGCACGTCCGGGACAAATTGTCAGGGAGTCTGTGCTTGACGTTTCACCCATCCCGGACAACCGGCGCAACGAAGTGGACCATTTCGGTAATTTCACCACCACCGTATCGCTTACCAACCCGCACAAGCAATTCACCGTCGAGCTGAGCGCAACCATCGACGTCGCACAACCTGCGCCGCCCGCCGCTGCAAGAACCCCAGGGTTTGAACAGATTGCTGCTGCAGCCATCAACCGGGCCGATATCGCCGAATTTACGTTGGCGAGCGCCCTGGCGGCGCCAAACCTTGAGCTTACCGCCTACGCCAAAGCCAGTTTTCCAGCCGGTGAACCAATTTTAACTGGGTTGTTGAATTTGAACCAGCGGGTATTCAACGACATGACCTATAAGCCAGGTGTCACCACCACCGCTACCACAGCCGCACACGCGCTGAAGAGCCGTGTCGGCGTTTGCCAGGATTATGCGCATCTGATGATCGCAGCATTGCGCGGCATTGGCCTGCCGGCGCGCTATGTATCGGGTTATTTACGCACTTCACCTCCCGCCGGACAAATAAAGCGCCGGGGGGCTGACCAGTCGCACGCCTGGGTTTCAGCCTGGATTGGCGACTATGCCGGCTGGGTGGATTTTGATCCAACCAATAATCTGCTGGTCTCGGATGAGCATGTCACCCTCGCCTGGGGCCGGGATTTTCAGGATGTCAGCCCGCTGCGCGGCATCATTTTAGGTGGCGGACGGCACACGCTGCGCGTGAATGTGGATTTGGACCCGGTGCTGACGTAATGCCAGCACGCTTGAAGGCATAGCCTTGCCCGCGTTTGCAAAACAAAACTTACCACGCGTTGCCATCCTCGCCGGGGCGCTGGCAGCTGCTATCGCGCTTGCTGTGCTTTATTATTGGCTATTCTCAACTGAACAAATCAATTCGGATCAAGCGAATGCCTTGCTTGCCGGGCAGGATATGCTCGCCGGTAATTGGCGGCTGCATGATTGGTGGATGGCTCCCGATAATTACATCGGCCTGGAGGAATTGGTTTTTGCGGCAGTGTGGGGCCTGACACATAATACCATTCTGACAATCAGGCTGGTGGCAATTTTCGCCTGGGTTTGCCTGGGCATTGTTAGCTTTTTTTTAGCCACCAGCGAACATTCACGTCAGGGACGGTTTAGAGGGTTGGTTATCCTCGGCGCCATTATCCTGATCCCGGCATCGGGCAATGGTATCTCAGACTTTTATTTTAACGCGCCGTTACATGTATTAACAGTCACCTGTATAATGCTCGCCATACTCATAATCGACCATGCGATTAAAGCAGCACATCAGTTGCCGGTCATGATGGCAATTTTAGCCTGCATCGCTGTCGATGCTGCGGCATCAGATTCAATGTTTATTTACATTGGTATCTTCCCGATTGTAACAGCGCTGCTTTTTATGCCGCAGAACAAAGTGCCTCGGCGGGATAAAATCATCCTCGTTCTCGTCGCCAGCACCGGGCTAGCAATATTACTATTGCACCTCAACGGCTGGGCCGGCGGTTTCACACCGCACTCTCTATCAGTGGTGCTGTCGCCACTTCGCAGGCTGCCTCCAAATATCGAGCACATGTATTTGTGTCTGCTTTATATCCTTGGCTGCGAATCACTTGGGCAAAATACTATTGGTACCATTGTGGCCATCATCAGGTTCCCGTTGCTTGGGCTTGCCGCGCTGCCGATTTATCTGATCGTCAAACATCAGATTTTTGGTATAAGACAGTCAAATTCAAATCTGGTCAGCCGGTCTTTTATCGATATCAGCCTGTGTCTGGTTGCGCTCGCCGATATCGGCTCGACCTGTGTGAGCAACATCCTGGAGGATATTCAAGGCATACGGTTTTTTCTGCCCGCCTGGGTCGCGGTGTCAATTTTAGCCTCGCGTTATTTTTTGCAGAATCAAAAAATTGTTTATTATTCAGGAATTATTGCGATTTGCGCCGTGGTGTCTGACCTGACGTTCCTGGCCCGCCATCCGCACCCCTCGGCGTTTCCGCCAGCCATCAATGCTTTGACCAGCGCGCTTGAACAGCATCATCTTGAATATGGCTACGCTTTGTATTGGCAAGCATCGGTATCGGCGGCGGCGAGCGATGGTAAACTGCACGTAAGTGCCGTCGTGCCGAACCAGACCGGCGGCATCGCCCCGTACCAATGGTTCAGCAAAACGGACTGGTACAAAGGGCAAGCCGCCAAGCAGTTTTTCGTGATCGTCTCAAATGAGCCAAAAATTATCGACGAGCAAATGGTTTTTACCCAATTCGGCAGGCCTGTTTCCAGCTTCACTGTTGAGAATATGACGATTTATATCTTTCAGGGCGCACTACCGGCATTGACCTGGAACAGCCCGGCGGGTGCGCTATAAGCTCCTGATTTTAAGTGCTCAGCCGCGCCACATTGGCACTGACTTTGGTGCGGTAATGCTGCATTACCTTGTCGGCTCCGAGGTCGGATTTACCGCGCAGCACCGCAGACATCATCATGTGGCCGGCTTCCATCAGCGAATGCAGCTTCTCGGCCACCATCAGCTCGGCCTCCTCCTGCACGTCTGCGCCACCCAGGGCGAATTTTGTCAGCCGCATGGAGATCACCTGCTGGGATTCAATCGCGAGTAATGTGCCTTGAAACGCCATCGCGGCAGTCGAGAAAATCAGATTATTAAACATACTAGCCCCTTGGTTGTAGATGATACATGGACGCAAATACCAAAACTTCCTAATTTTATCTTTTACGAAAACCTCAAGGACCCGTAATCAGCTCGACCTGACGGGCCAAACGCACCAGCGCGTCACTGCCCGGTCCTGGCGGCAGGCGGGGCCGGGGGGTTGTCTGCAAGGTCAGGCTTTGGGTCAGAAACTCCCGCCATTGCCACCATAAATCATGCGATGCCTTAGGTATTTCCGGCCGATCCACCATCAGCACTGACAGCCGCCCGGCCATACGGCGCAGGGCAGCATCCACGATCGCGCCGCGCTCAATGGCGGCATCGCGGCCCCGGTGCGGCTCCAGCAGGGCGCGAGCCAGTGAGGCTTCGAGGTTATTGCTGGCCATGCCGGCGGCGCGGCGGGCGGAATCAACATTGGCGCCGCCGTCCAGCATCGCCGTGAAAACCGCCCGCACATAGCCTGCATGGGCGTTCAAGGCCTGGGTAATACTGGCCTCGATCCGGAAATGCTCGAAACTGGGCCACAGCAACAGATTACCTAGCACCGCCAGCGTGCCACCCAGCAGCGTGTAGCCAATCCGCGACAGCGCGACGTTAAGTTCATTAGTGCCCGGCACGATCTGTTCGATCAGCAATACCACCATCGGGGTCAAGGCGGCCTGGAAGGCAGCATAGCTGACACCGCGAATCGCAAAGGCAAAAATTGTCAGGGGCAGCATGGTAAGCGCGAGCGTAACCTGGTTTTGCGCCAGCAGGCCGATCGCCGCCGCTAGAGCGCCACCCAGCGCGGTGCCACCGATTCGCTCCGCCGCCCGCACCCAGGTCGCCGAAAAATACGGCTGTAAGCAGAAAATCATAGTGATCGTCGCCCAATGCGAGAACGGCTCATGCCAGATCATCGTCACCGCCAGGGCGGGCGTGACAATGCAAGCTGTTCGCAGAGCGTGGCGCATCGGGGCGGCGGCGAAATTGCAGTTTGAGCGGATCGGCGTGAGAATCCGCACGCTGAGCGGCAGGACCGCGACGCCCGACATCGCCTGCCCTGCGGGGCTGGAAACGGTCATCAGCACTGCGAAATTTTCGGTGATCGCGGTGAGAATATGGGCGGCGGGGGAATTAAAGGGCAGTTTTTCGACCGACTCGTGCAACCGAACTAGGCTGACCTGTTTTTTTGGCGCATCCAGCCCAGCGCCTGACCGGATATCCGGCCCCAGTGCCGCCAGCCACCCGGCAACCAGCCGCAGTGGCCGGGCCGTATGCGCGCGCGCGGATTCATCCTGCTCAAACACATCAGATAAAGCGATCAGCCCGCCGAATATCTGCTCGAGCGTTTGCAGCCGAACCGTCACCTGTGCCGCCCGCTGGCTGACCAGGCCACGGCGGCGGAACGTATCCAGCGCCACGCCGCGGGCCGTTTCAATGGCTTCGCGCACGCTGCGCCGATGCAAGGCCGCGTGCGCCTCAAAGGCCTCGGTACTGTATCCAGGCTGCGCCAGCGCGGTGAGGTCCTTGCTGAACTGGCTGAGCTTCAATGCCACCTCGGCCAGCGCGTCGCGGGCCGGCTGGTAAGGGTGGATCTGCCAGATCACCAGAGTCAGGCTAGCCGCCCAAAAGGCTCCGGCAAACAAATTTGCCCCCTGCCCGGCGGCGGCAGCGATGGAAGTGGCAGGGGTGTCAAGCGCCAGCACGATGACGACGCTGAGCAAATTGCCAACCTGCAGCCCGCCCTGCCCGTAAATGCGGGCATAGCTGGTGCAAAAAATGGCGAGAGCCGCCACCGGGACGGCCACCCAGATGCCGGCACCGCGCAGCAGGCCAAAGAACCCGTAAGAAATACCCGCCAGAACGGCGAAGGCCAGCACCGCTGGTGCGCGCCGCCGCACCGGGCCGCCTGGATCAGCAAAGCAGGTGAGCAAGGCACCCAGTGCCGCCAGGCCAAAATGCGGCAGACCCAGGAAATCGCCCGCCAGAACTGTGGCAGCCACCGCCATACCAGCCCGTACGCCTTCCGCCAGCGAGACCCCGCCCACATTCCAGTTGAAAGGTAAATTTTTAGGCAGGCTCGGCATGCAATGCGTTATGCGTTACGTTACAAGTTTACGCGACTCTAATTGGTCAACCGATCCCGGATGATAAAGGGTTTCGCCGCATCAGGAACATAAAAATTAACCAGCGGTGCCGGCGGCGGTTGGGAGATTAAACGATCGTTCAGCCAAACACAGATATCGGCTTTCCGGTCCAGGGTGAACGGATTTGCCTCCTGGTGTTCACAATAATCCAAATGATAATGATCCGGCGGCATGAAGCCATCCGCCGGGCTGACAATGGCGCCGGGCTGCAGACGCGCCATACCATCAAGCGTTAACGGCATAACCAGGGTATTATGGATAAACAACATATCGAGAGGTAAAAAATAATAATCCGGCTGGTTGAGCGCCACGAGACCCGAAGATTGCTGCTTGATCTTTTCAAAAATGCTGAAAGATGCCACCTGAGCCGTTAACATATAATAAAGCCACGGGCTGCAAAACGGGCCCGCAAGCAACAACGCCATCAAAACCAGACGTGGCGGCAGGGCGGTTTGTGACCGCCGCAAGCCTGCCAGCCACCCGGCCAAACCCACACCCGCTATCGGCACCAGCAAAGTGATGGCGGGAAATATATAGCGATACTCCTTATGCGCGATGAGACTATGCGAGAGCAAAATGATCAGGGCCGCGGCGGTGCTGAGCGGCAGCAATTTGGCACCACGCCAGATCAATATGGCCATCAAAAATAAAGTCCACAGCCACATCAAAGTGAGCATATGCAGGTAATAGTCGAATGGATTGGGACTAAATCCGCCGAAGGTCACGCCGAGGTTGGTGTTGATATAAATATTCAGCCAAAAACTGCGAAATGGCTGGCCCCAGCTGTACCAGTCAAGCATCCCGGCCAGGAAAACGGGCAGCGCAGCGGCGGCCAGGGCAACGCCCCAGCGGATTGGTTGACGGCCGCATAAAACGACCCCCGCCAGCGCAATCGCCGGGGCCAACTGCATTCGAAAAACGCAGGCTAAACCAAGCAGAAATCCTGCCAGACCAACCCGGTGCAGAGAATGCCCGGGCGTGGTTGTCTCGATGAGGTATAGGGCCGGAACCAGCACGTCAGCCGCCAAAACTTCCTCGAGGGAATGCGGCGCCATCAGCCAGAGATCCGGCCACGCCGCCGCCAGCAATCCGGCAATCCACAGGCCAGGAATACCGTAAAATCGCTCGCCCCAGCGGGCCGCACACCAAACGATCGAGAGCGAGGCAAGACACAACAGCCCACGAATTAAAACCAACCCGGCCAGAGGGTCGGCAAACAGCCAATGCGCCACTGCCATTGGCCCCGCCAGCAACAGCGGGATCAGCCAGGAGCGCAGCCCGACTTGAAACTCCCACGGTACGAAGCCTTGGCCGAACACCAGACGATGTGCCGGTTCGAGATATTGATAAATCTCATCGAAGGCGATGACATTGGGAAACCACAAGGCCACCGCGAGCCTGATTGCAAACGCGATGGCGAGCACATAATAAAGTGCCCGCGCCGTCGTGGCTGGATTGTGCGGCGTAATA
Organism: Acidocella sp.; assembly: GCA_029077825.1. Classification (GTDB taxonomy): domain Bacteria; phylum Pseudomonadota; class Alphaproteobacteria; order Acetobacterales; family Acetobacteraceae; genus Acidocella. The sequence goes on from JAQNCT010000006.1 coordinate 15,230, forward strand.
GCCTCAGGGGCCGCCATTTTAGTCGCCAAACTTACCTGATTTTGGAAATCCGTTTGGTGGCAGGCGTCCAGCCTGGGCGCGGCTGCCCTGCCATTCAGTGAGTTTGGTTTCGGTGCGGGTGTTAACGCCTAACTTCCAGGTCAGCCCCGCCGCCAAATTAAACACCTTCACATCGGCCATACCGCCATCTTTGTATTTTTGTAAGGCCACACCGGCACCTTTGGTCATCTCCGGTAGCTCTTGCAGCGGAAATACCAACAGCTTGCGGTTATGGCCGATCACCGCCACGTGGTCGCCGTTGGCCGGTATGCAATGGGATAATTCTTCGCCTGGCTTGAGGTTCAGAATTTGCTTGCCAGCTTTACGCTCAGAATTCAGCTCAGCCCCTGGCAGCAAAAATCCACGACCGGCTGTTGCGGCAATCAGATAGGTTTGTGCTGGGTCGGGTAGGAATAAGTTCACCACGCCATCATCATTACCCAAATCAACCAGCAGACGGATTGCCTGACCATCACCACGGCCGCGCGGCAATTCAGAAACTTTTACGCTGTAAACCCGGCCATTGGTGGCAAGCAGCGCCAGGCGGTCAGTGGATTCGCAACGACGCATAATATGCAGCCGGTCACCCTCTTTGAATTTCTGTTCGGCATCAGCGGCCAAGTGGCCCTTGAAGGCGCGGATCCAGCCTTTCTGGCTGAGCACCACCGTTACCGGTTCGCGCTCGACGAATGCCTCGGCAATAATCTCCAGAACCGGTGCTGCAGCACTGATGCGGGTGCGCCGCGCGCCAAGCGGGCCGGCGCCAAATTTAGCCTGTACCTCGCCGATTTCGGCGATGATTGTTTCCCAGCGTTTGCCCTCATCGCGCAGAAGCGCCTGCAAGCCTTTCTGTTCAGTGGTAAGCTTTTTATGCTCCTGGCGGATTTCCATTTCCTCCAGCTTGCGCAGCGCGCGCAGCCGCATGTTCAAAACCGCTTCGGCCTGCACCTCAGTAAGGGTGAAGGCTTTGATCAGCTTGGCTTTTGGCTCGTCTTCGGTACGGATAATCCTGATGACTTCATCAAGATTAAGGAACACCGCCAGATAACCTTCAAGAATTTCCAACCGTCTGGCGATGGCATCAAGCCGGTGGTTAGAGCGGCGCACCAGCACCTCATGGCGGTGGTCAATCCAGGCTTTCAATAAATCACGCAGGCCCATCACCCGGGGGTTGCGCGCTGCATCCAGCACATTCATGTTTAATGAAAAACGTGATTCCAGCGTGGTGGATTTAAACAACGAGGCCATCAGCATTTGCGGGTCCACGCTACGTGAGCGCGGTTCTAGCACCAGCCGAATTTTCTCGTCAGATTCATCGCGGATATCAGCCAGCAGCGGGAGTTTTTTCTCTTGCAGCAACAATGCCACTTGTTCAATCAGGCGGGATTTTTGTACCTGATAAGGAATTTCTGTTACCACAATCACCCAGGTGCCGTGTTTTTGTTCCTCCAGCGCCCAGCGGGCGCGGGTTCGCAAACTACCGCGTCCTGTTTCATAAGCAGCTTGAAGTGTGGCTTGATCCTCTACCAGCTCACCGCCGGTTGGGAAATCAGGGCCGCTGACAAATTTTAATAAATCCGCTGTACTTGCATTTGGATTTTGAATCAGGTGAATGGCAGCTTGGCAAATTTCACCAACATTATGCGGCGGAATTGAAGTTGCCATACCCACCGCAATGCCGCTGGCACCATTGGCCAGCAGGTTGGGGAATGCCCCTGGCAGCACCACCGGCTCGTTTTCCTCACCATCATAAGTGGCGCGGAAATCCACAGCATTTTCATCGATACCGCGTAGCAGAAATTCCGCTACCTCAGTCAGGCGTGATTCCGTATAGCGCATGGCGGCAGCGTTATCGCCGTCGATGTTGCCAAAATTGCCCTGGCCTTCGATTAGCGGGAACCGTGATGAAAATTCCTGCGCCAAACGCACCAGCGCCTCATAAATTGAGGAATCACCATGCGGATGAAACTTACCCATCACATCACCCACCACACGGGCGCATTTTTTGAAACCAGAGCGCGGATCAAGCTTCAACTGATGCATCGCGTATATGAGGCGGCGATGCACGGGCTTGAGCCCATCACGGGCATCGGGCAAGGAGCGCGACATGATGGTGGAGAGCGCATAGGCCAGGTAGCGTTGTGAGAGCGCAGCCGCCAGCGGCGCGTCTTCAATATGGCCGGTGCTCATGTCGATAGGCATTCACTCATCCTCTAGGCGTTCAAGCAGCAGGTCATAAAGCCGCTCCCGCGCCGGTGGAAGAGGCTTATGGCGGCTGCCAAACACATCACGGGCCAAAAAATGGCCGGTCAGTTTCAGCCCATCAAGACAATCAGCCTCAGTGGCAACGGCGCTATCCAGCAGAAAACCCGGCAGCTTCAATAAACGCGGCGCCCACTCACCGGCAGCGGAAAGTGACAGGGCGCGGCCAGATTTGGGTGATACGTAAGCAAGCTTATCATTATCACCGGCAATGGCGCGCGCGGAAAAATCCAGCCCGAAGCCAAGCTCACGCAGCAGGTCAAGCTCCCACGCCACCAGCGTCGGCAGCGCGATCTGGGCAATGTTAATGCCCGCCAGCAAGCGGGCCAGCCCGGCAAAGACTTCCGGAGCCGGTTCACGCTCAGCCAATGAACCCGCCGCCAAGGCGCAGGCCGCATTCAAAACGGCAAGATTGAGGCGGTCATCCATCGCCAAAGCAGCGGCGGGGTGAACCATCTCGGCGGTAAAATGCCCCAGCTGCTCAGGCAAACGCGCGCCCCAGCGCGCGGCGACCAAGTTGCCTGGTTGCCAGAGTGCGGTTTTGCCACGTGCATTGCCGCCACGCACCAGCCCCCTCCAGGTACCGCGCCCGGCGGTGAGCAACAGCACCAGGGCATCACCTTCGCCGTGGGGGTGAATCTCCAGGACGATGGCCGGCTCGTCCCACTCGATGCTCACCTCAACGCCGCCATGGCGGTGGCAGCCAGATATCGCGCGGCGATGGGCAAAATAGCGTCGTTATAATCAAAATGCGGGTTATGCAGCCCGGCGGAATTTCCGTTGCCGATCCAGGCATAGGCACCTGGAATTTCCAGCAGAAACCGGCCAAAATCCTCAGCGCCCATGGTGGGGGCCATATCCCGCCGCACAGTGAGCCCCTGCCCAGCCGCCGCCGCGGCGGCAAAGTCAGCTTGGGGTTTATGGTTCACGGTGGGCGGCAGGTAGCCGAAAATCTCAACCGTCGCGGTAAGGCCAAAAGCGGCAGCGGTATGGGCCGCAACCTCACGGATACGCGCCTCGATCTGCGCCATCACCGGCAGCTTCAACGCCCGGAAAGTGCCGCCGATGCTCGCCGTATCGGGTATTTGGTTATTGGCGTTGCCGGCTTGCAGCTTGCAGGTGGAAATAACCGCCGTTTCCAGCGGGTCAATGTTGCGGGCTACCACAGCATTCAATGCGATAATCAAATGTGCCGCCCCTTGCACCGGGTCTGCCCCCAGATGCGGCATGGCGGCATGGGCGGCGTTGCCATGCAGCCTCACCGTGAAGTTGGTGGCTGCCGCCATCATGGGGCCATCGTGGATCATCACCGAGCCAGTCTCGAGGCCCGGCCAATTATGGTAGCCAAAAATCCGCTCCATCGGGAATTTTTGTAACAAACCGTCTTTCAGCATCGCCTCGGCACCGCCAAAGCCTTCCTCCGCGGGCTGAAATACCAGCTGCACGGTACCGGACCAGTCAGCATCCTCCATCAATAATTTGGCCGCCCCCAATAATGAGGCGGTGTGGCCGTCATGCCCGCAGGCATGCATCACGCCAGGGTTTTTTGAGGTATAGGGCGCATTGGTAGCTTCCATAATGGGCAGCGCATCCATGTCAGCCCGCAAACCAACCGAGCGATTAGAGCCCGGGCGCGTTAACGTGGCAACCACGCCGTGGCCGCCGATATGTGGTGTGAACGGGATGCCAAGCTTTGCCAGCTCCTGGCAAACAAATGCCGCCGTGGCCGATTCATGCAACGAAAGCTCCGGGTTGGCATGCAGATGATGCCGCCAATGACGCAAAATAGTCACAAAATCCAAGGGCATTTAAAAAACCTTATCAAGTTACGCGGCAACGAATGAGGCAGCTTGGTTGCATACACCATTATGGGAAAGATTCATTTAGTTACAAAGCGCCACATTCACGCCACCAACATATAACCATGTCGTGACATATAAACTGGGTTTTAAATTTGGTTTGATTTTCACAAAATGGAGTTTTTCATGCATCACTTGTCACGTTCCAACATTCGTAAATTTGTGTTTGCCGTTGGCTTTATGGTGGTTGGCGGCCTAACCACCGGCACCGCCATGGCCTATCAGGGCCACATGTTCAACGCCATGCACGCCTTACAGAACGCCCGCCAGGAATTACTGGCAGCCGCCCCCAATAAAGGCGGTTACCGTGACCGCGCTATCGACTTGGTGAACCAGGCCATTGCAACGGTACATGAAGGCATCGAAGTCGGCGCCCACTAAAACGGCGCTTGCGCAGCCGCGATATAGTTGATCGCCGTATCGCGGCTGATGCGAAAACTTAAATGCCTGGTATCGAAGCTCAAGCCCGCAACATCCGCGAGGCGCAAGCCAGCACTTCGGCATAATCCACCGAGTTCCACCGGGGTGATGAACTGCCGCCAGTCATGAGTGCCCACCGGCAGCATCCGCAGCAAATATTCCGCACCGAATTTTGCCACCATATAGGCCCGCTTCGTGCGGTTAAGCGTTGAGATGAACAACAAGCCGCCTGGTTCCAGCAACTCGGCCAGGGTAGCCAGAAAGGCTGCCGGGTCCGCCACATGCTCAATAACCTCTAGAGCGGTGATGACCGGGAATTTAATGCCTTCGGCCAGTAGCTCCTCAGCCGTTCCGGTGCGGTATGCCAGGCTGTAGCCCCGGCCAATGGCGTGAGCTCGGGCGGCCTCAATGGCATTGGGAGCGGCATCCAGGCCTAGTACATCGCAGCCGGCTTTAGCCAGCGCCTCCGAGAGCAACCCCGCCCCGCAGCCAATATCCAGCACCCGCACGCCGGGGTTGAATTGCTTAAACACGCGCGCCAGTACCCAGCCGGCCCGCACCGGGTTCATCATGTGCAACGGCCGCATCGGGCCGGTTGGCTCCCACCAGTTCGCCGCCAGCGCGTCAAACCGGGCGATTTCGTCTGCTTTGGCTGAACTTTCGATGGCCATCATTGCGGAACCCCTTTACCACCGTTATGTGACGCTCCGACCTGAATTGCACAAGCTTCGGGCAGTCTTGGAGCAGTAAATACCAAATGGCGCGCATAGTAATGAAATTCGGCGGCACCTCCGTCGCCGACCTGGACCGTATCCGCAACGTGGCAACCCGTGTGCAGCGCGAGGTGGCGGCTGGCCATGAGGTGGCCGTGGTGGTCTCCGCTATGGCCGGCACCACCAACCAGCTTGTGGCGTGGTGCCAAGGGCTCTCACCGATGTTTGATGCCCGCGAATATGACACTGTTGTAGCCACCGGGGAGCAGGTCACCGCCGGGCTGCTGGCGATTGCATTGCAAAATCTCGGTCTGGAAGCGCGTTCGTGGATGGGCTGGCAGATTGCGGTGGATACTGACGGTCAGCATGGCAAAGCCCGGATTAACGACATTGAGGGCGAGGAACTGATCACGCGCATGCAGGCCGGGCAAATTCCGGTGGTGGCGGGTTTTCAGGGCATTGGGCCGGATAACCGCATCACCACACTGGGCCGTGGTGGGTCAGATACCTCCGCCGTAGCCCTGGCTGCAGCCTTAAAAGCTGACCGGTGTGACATTTATACCGACGTGGACGGCGTTTACACGACCGACCCGCGGATTGTGGCAAAGGCCAGGAAACTGGATAAAATCACCTACGAGGAGATGCTTGAGCTCGCTTCGGTGGGTGCCAAGGTGCTCCAGACCCGCTCGGTTGAGCTGGCGATGAAGGAAAAAGTTCGGGTGCAGGTGCTCTCCAGTTTTGTGGAGGCACCGGGAACTCTGGTAGTTGATGAGGATGAGATTGTGGAACAGGAAATTGTCGCTGGCATTGCTTACTCACGAGATGAAGCCAAGGTCACGGTCCGCCGGGTGCCTGATAAACCTGGCATCGCCGCGGCGATTTTTGTGCCGCTCGCCGAGGCTGGCATCAATGTTGACATGATCGTGCAAAACGTCTCGGCGGATGGCACCACCGACATGACGTTCACGGTTGGCAAAACTGATCTGGTGCAGGCGCTGGCCAGCCTTGACGGTGTGAAAAACGCCATTGGCTATGCTGAGATTAGCACCGACAAAGATGTTGCTAAAATCTCAGTGGTTGGTGTGGGAATGCGCAGCCATGCGGGTGTGGCGGGCACCATGTTTAAAACCCTGGCGGAAAAGGGCATAAACATCTTGGTCATTTCAACCAGCGAGATCAAGGTCAGCGTGTTGATCGCTGCTGAATACACCGAACTCGCGGTGCGTGCGCTGCATACGGCTTACGGATTGGACGCCTGACATGAACATAACCCCGGCGGCGAAATTTGCGGCGTTGCAGGCGCGCGGCGCTGAATTCCTCGGCACCGAAATGGCGATCATGGGCGGGGCGATGAGCTGGGTGTCGGAGCGTCATCTGGTCGCTGCCATCTCAAACGCGGGTGGCTTTGGTGTGATTGCCTGTGGCTCAATGCCGCCTTCGCTGCTGGAAGCCGAAATCACCGCCACCCAGGCGCTGACCGACAAGCCATTTGGTGTGAACCTCATCACCATGCACCCGCAACTTGATGAATTGGTGCAGGTTTGTCTGCGGGCCAAGGTTGGCCATATTGTATTGGCTGGTGGCATTCCCCCCGGCCCCGCTGTGCGGGCGGTGAAGGATGGCGGTGCGAAGCTGATTGCGTTTGCCCCGGCGTTGGTTTTGGCAAAACGGTTCGTAAAATCCGGCGTCGATGCGCTGGTGATTGAAGGCTCGGAGGCCGGGGGACATATTGGCCCGGTATCGCTCACCGTTTTGGCGCAGGAGATTTTGCCGCATATTCAGGACATTCCGGTGTTTGTGGCCGGTGGGCTGGGGCGTGGCGAAGCCATTTTGGGGTATCTCGAAATGGGCGCGTCCGGCGCGCAATTGGGTACGCGGTTTGCGGCCTCGGTTGAGAGCATCGCCCACGCTAATTTTAAAAACGCCTTTGTTCGCGCCAATGCCCGCGATGCGTTACCTTCAATCCAACTCGATGAGCGTTTTCCAGTCATCCCCGTGCGCGGGCTGGTGAATGAAGGCACCAAGCGGTTCCTGACGCATCAGGCCGAGACACTGAAGAAATTTCAGGCTGGTGAGTTGGATAAAACCCAGGCGCAGTTGGCCATTGAACATTTCTGGGCCGGTGCGCTGCGGCGGGCGGTGGTTGATGGTGATATTGAAAATGGCTCGGTAATGGCCGGGCAATCGGTCGGGATGGTGACGTCGATACAAACAGTTGCGGAAGTTTTGCAAGAATTAAAGGCGCAAGCGGTTGCGGCATTGGCGGCACGAGAACAAACTCGGGGCTATGCTGAAACCGCCGTCGCCTGACCTAGAGACCAAGCCGGACAATAAGCCAAAGCCAAAGCCAAAGCGGCGGCGGCGGATTCGTGACGCCCGCAAGCTTTTTGCCCGGCTACGGGGCGCGTTGGCCTCGGGTGCTGCCAGCCTACCCGACATTGCGATGTTGGTGGCGCAGGAACTGCCCGCCGATGCGGTAGCCATCTATGTCGCGCGGGCCGGCGAGTTTCTGGAATTGGCCGCCACCTGCGGGTTGAATGTCAACGCCGTGGGCCGCACCCGTCTGCGGATTGGCGAGGGGATCATCGGCATGGTGGCGTCATCAGGTGATGCGCTGAACCTGCCGGATGCGCAAAATCATCCACGTTTTGCCTATCGATCCGAAATTGGCGAGGAGCCGTTTGCCTCGATGCTGGCGATGCCGGTGAAGCGGGCCGGGCGGATTTTGGGCGTTATTGCCCTGCAAAACCGCCAGCCGCGGCTGTTTGCGCCGGTCGAGGTTGAATCAGTGGCCACCGTGGCCATGCTACTGGCGGAAATTCTCTCCGGTGCCGGGGCCACCGACTTACCCGAGGAAGGTCTGGGGGATGCATTGCCGAGGCGCTACGCAGGTCATGTGCTCAGCCCCGGTATCGCGCGCGGGCCCATTTTGCCTTACGGTGCTGCCCCGCCGATCAAGCAGTTGCTTACCGACGACCCTGACGCCGAGCTGGAGCGGCTGGATAAGGCGGTCGATAAAGCCAATAAAAATCTCGATGGGTTGATTGTAGCCTCACTCCCAGGCGGCAGCGCCCCGCGCGACGTACTGGAGGCCTACCGGATGGTCGCTCAGTCAGCCGGGTGGCTGACCCGCGTGCGTGAAGCCATTAACGATGGGCTGACGGCTGAAACCGCCGTCGATAAAATTTCGCGGGATCTGCGCGAACGCATGCGCAAAATCGCGGATCCGTATTTGCGCGAGCGGCTGGCCGATATTGAGGACATGATCGGCCGGTTGATGGTGGCGCTTGGTGGGGCAGCGGCCAAGCCCGAACGCGCTGACGGGATGTTGCTGCTGGTACGGCGCTTAGGCCCGGCGGATTTGCTGGATTGGCATGCACGCGGCATCGCGGGCATCGCAATTGAGGAAGCTTCTGCCTCTGGCCATGCCGCCATCCTGGCCCGTGCCTTGGGGCTACCTGCCTTGCAGGTGGACCGAGGCGCCGTGGAAGCAGCCCATGCCGGTGATGAGGCGCTGCTGGATGCCGAAGGTGCGACATTAATTTTACGGCCCGAACCGGAGGTGATCCAGGTTTATGACCGCGCCCTGGCCGCCCGCAGCGTGCGAGCGGCGGAGCTTGCCAAATATCGCGATATTCCCGCGGTCACGCTGGATGGCACGGCGGTCAGCCTGATGCTGAATGTCGGTCTGGCCCTTGAGCTTGACCAGCTAGAGCGTACCGGCGCCGATGGAATTGGCCTGTACCGCACTGAAATTGCAGCATTGGCCGCAGGTGGTTTGCCAGATGTTGCCGCCCAGGCGGCGGAATATGCCAGGGTGCTGGACCGCGCCAAGGGCCGCCGCGTGCAGTTTCGCACCCTGGACCTGGGCGCTGACAAATTGCTGCCCGGTGAGACCAATGCCGGTGAGGAAAACCCGGCGATGGGCTGGCGCTCACTGCGGGTGGGGCTGGACCGCCCTGCCATATTGCGGCGGCAATTGCGGGCATTATTGCTGGGGGCACAGGGGCGGCCACTCTCGATCATGTTCCCCATGGTGGCCACGGTGGAAGAATTCCGCGCCGCGCGGGACTTGCTGGATGCCGAAGTGGCAAGGGTACGCCCGGCACCGGAACATCTGGAATGTGGCTCGATGATTGAAGTGCCATCGCTTCTGTTCCAATTGCCGGGGCTGTTGGCGGAGGCGGATTTTGTCTCGGTCGGGACCAATGATCTGATGCAGTTTTTATTCGCCGCCGACCGTGGCACACCTGAGCTAGCAGACCGCTATGATACGCTGAGTGCCCCGGTTTTGGAGTTGCTGGAGCGGCTGGCAGCCGATTGCCGGGAGGCTGGAGTACCGCTTTCAGTGTGCGGTGAAGCTGCTGGCCGGCCTTTGGATGCATTGGCCTTTGCCGCCATTGGGGTGGCTACACTTTCGATGTCTGGCAATGCCATATTGCCGGTGAAAGCCATACTGGCGGCGGTTGATTTAAATAGTTTCCGACCGGTTTTGAAAGAACTGCGGCGGGCCGGAGCGGCGGGCGGCAGCATCCGGGAGCCTTTGACAAGCTGGGCGCGCGAGCATCATTTGCCGGTTTAGCAAGCCGGTGCTTTAAAGCTGCGACCACAGGAATTTTCATGGATCAACAACTCGAGACCTTTGTAATGCAGAGCGAGGCTGAGGGGCCGATTGCCGGAACTGCCCGTACCGGGATGGAGTTACGTCAGGTGCGCGAGCGTTTGGGCTGGCAACTGCCTGATCTGGCCGCCAGCTTGCGAATCCGCCTGCCTTACCTGGAAGCCATTGAGCGCGGCGAATTATCCGCCCTGCCGGGCGTTGCGTACCAGACCGGGTTTGTGCGGACCTATGCCCAGGCGCTCGGGTTGGATGGCGATGAGATTTTGCGCCGTTTCCGGGCCGAGGGGTCGAATTTTTCAGCGCAAGCGCATTTGAGCTTTCTGGCGCCGATCCCAGACCGCGCCGTGCCCACGGGAGCGATTGTGCTGCTGAGCGTGTTGGTGGTGCTGGCCGGGTATGGGCTGTGGTATCGCCACACCGCCGAACAGGCCAAACTGGCCACTGCGGTGCCGAATGTGCCCACGGAGCTGGCCCCGCTGGCGGCCCCCCCCAAACCTCCGACAATTACAACCGCCCCGGCCGCTGCGCCTGCCGCTACGGCCCCCAACGCAGCCGCACCTGACACTACCGCGCCGTCAGCAACGCCGGCAGCAGCTCCTGCCGTTGCCCCGCCAGCGCAGAACCTGACGATTCAGGCCAGCTCTGATGACTGGGTAGAAGTGCAGGATGCCAAGGGCACGATCGTATTCAGTAAGCTGCTGCATTCTGGAGATAGCTGGCCGGTGCCTGACTTGCCCGGACTGGTTATGACCGTCGGCAATGCCGGGGCCACCACCATCAGCACGTCCGGTAAAACCAGCGCACCCTTGGGGGCCGCGGGGGTGGCGCTGCATAATTATCAATTGACCCCAGCGATTGCGGCAGGGACCTCGACAACGGCACCGTCCAAGACCAATTGAGCAGCAAAAATTTAAGGACCGGCAATGAATTACCGTGAATACCAGCAGATCACTCGCCGCAAATCCCGCCAGATCAGCGTGGGCACTGTGAAGGTGGGGGGCGGTGCCCCGATTAGCGTGCAGACCATGACCAACACGCTGACCACTGATATTGATGCTACCGTGGCGCAAATTCTGCGGGCTGAGGCGGCTGGCGTGGATATTGTGCGAGTTTCATGCCCCGATGAAGAGAGTACAGCGGCGTTAAAACATATTGTGCCACAAGTGAATGTACCGATCGTCGCGGATATTCATTTTCATTATAAGCGCGGCATTGAAGCGGCCCAAGCTGGTGCTGCATGTTTACGAATCAACCCAGGTAACATTGGCAGCCCGGAGCGGGTGCGCGATGTGATTAAGGCGGCGCGCGATTATAATTGTTCAATGCGCATTGGGGTGAATGCTGGCAGCCTTGAGAAGCATTTATTGGAAAAATACGGTGAGCCTAACCCTGAAGCCCTGGTTGAGAGCGCGCTGGAGCACGCCAAAATTTTGCAGGATCATGATTTTCATGAATTCAAAATCTCGGTGAAAGCATCTGACGTTTTCATGGCAGTGGCCGCTTACCAGCAGCTAGCTGATGTGTGCGACCATCCGTTACATATTGGCATTACCGAAGCCGGCAGCAAACGTGCCGGCACGGTGAAATCATCAATCGGTCTTGGCGCGCTACTCTGGGCTGGCATTGGTGACACAATGCGTGTGTCACTTTCAGCTGAGCCTGAGGAAGAAGTGCTGGTTGGCTGGGATATTTTGAAGTCACTGGGAATTCGTCATCGTGGAGTGCGGATTATTTCGTGCCCTTCATGTGCCAGGCAAGGTTTCAACGTGATTAAAACCGTTGAGACTTTGGAAGAGCGCCTGGCCCATATTAAAACCCCCATTACGCTTTCAATTATCGGTTGCGTCGTGAACGGGCCGGGTGAAGCGCTGATGACTGATTTGGGGCTGACCGGTGGCGGCAATGGCAAGCACATGATTTATGCTGCTGGAAAAACTGACCATACGATTGATGGCGGCGACATGGTGGAACATATCATCGAGTTGGTCGAGAAAAAGGCGGCAGCGCTGGAAGCCGAAAAGACACTGGAAAAACAAGCTGCGGCGTAGCGGCACTTCCCTCCTCGTCATTGCGAGCGCAGCGAAGCAACCCATTGTTTGTGAAGCGGTACGTGATGATGGTTTGACCCATTACTTCGTAACGCGTGAGAGTTTGTATTTATGGCCCCTCCCCTGCAACCGGTTCGCGGCACCCGCGATTTAATTGGCGATGATGCGGCACGCCACGCTTATGTGGTGGATACCGCCCGCCGGGTAACATCATTATACGGGTTTGCCGAATGGCAAACGCCTATTTTTGAAGATACCAAGGTATTTTCACGCACGTTAGGTGAGACCTCCGATGTGGTCACCAAGGAAATGTACACATTTGAGGACCGTGGTGGTGACTCTGTTACGTTGCGCCCTGAGGGTACGGCGGGGGTTTGCCGGGCGCTGATCACAGCAGGACTAACCCAAACATTGCCGCAAAAAGTGTTTTATTACGGCCCGATGTTTCGCTACGAGCGCCCGCAAAAAGGCCGCTACCGGCAGTTTCACCAAATTGGCGTAGAGCTCTTAGGGCCTAGCGTGCCGCTGGCTGATGCCGAAGTGATTGCAGCGGGCTGGCAAATTTTAAATGAGCTGGGTGTGGCAAAGGACGTTGTGCTGAACATCAATACGCTGGGGGATACTGAATCGCGTGATAATTATCGCGCGGCGTTGGTCGCATATTTCACGGCTCATGCGGAGAGTTTGTCGGCTGACAGCAAAAACCGACTGGAGAAAAATCCGCTGCGAATTCTGGATTCCAAAGATACTGAAGATCAGGCGCTGGTTGCGCATGCACCATTGATTTATGATCATTTATCGGAAAAAGCCGCGCGATTTTATGCGGAATTGAAAACTGCTCTAACCAGCTTTGGCGTGCCCTACACTGAAAACCCCCGCATCGTGCGCGGGTTGGATTATTATAACCACACCGCGTTTGAGTTCGTGACCACGGCACTGGGCGCGCAAGGCACAGTGATGGCCGGTGGGCGCTATGACGGGCTGGTGGAGCAGATGGGCGGGCCGAACGTGCCGGGCATCGGCTGGGGTGCCGGGATTGAGCGGCTGGCCATGCTGCTGGCAGCATCACCGGTTGTGGCCCCGCCCGTGGTGGTTATCGGAGCGGAGTGCTGCATTGCAGTTGCGCAAACCTTGCGCGCCGCCGGGGTAAAAACCGAAATCGCTTTTCAATCCGGCTTCAAGAACGGGCTGAAATTCGCCAACCGGCGCGAAGCCAAGTGGGCTGTGCTGGCAAATGGTGAGCAGATTACGTTAAAAAACCTTGTAGATGGTTCTCAACTTGAAGTTTGTATGAATGAATTGCCGGAATTATTAAAATCGTGAGTCGTGAAGCCCCCCCTAAAAGCTTAACTATAGATGCTAGCGACATCGCGGTTGATGAAAAAACTCAGTACCGTTATTCGGAATTAGATGGGTTGCGCGGCATTGCATCACTGTTGGTAGGATTAAACCACGGCATAACTATTCCGCTTGTTATAACTGCAACACTGGCTGGGGTACCAATTGTTAATGCTCTGGCCGGGGTGATTAACGGCGCTATATCAGTTGATTTATTTTTTATCATGAGCGGATTTTTCCTCTGTGGAATGTTGGCTTCCAACAGCATTCACAATCTGTCTTCATATTATATCCGTCGCTACATTCGACTGATACCACCTGCTATTGTATCAATATTGATTCTTTATATTTTTGTAAAAACCAGCTTACAAAACGATTCTAAATATCCTGAAGCAAGTATGGATTATTTGCTTTATTATGCAGATAATAAAATTATTACAGCAAAGACGTTTGCGCTGAATATCTTGTTTATTCACCACACGATAAATCCAGTGTTGTGGACAATCCGTGAAGAAATTTTAGTGTCGAGTATTTTTCCCCTGGTTTACTTCATAAAAAATCTGTTTTCATTTTGGTGGTACCGGACTGCCTGGCTGATAATTTATCTTTTTATCGCAGTGCTTCTTAAGCATCATCAAAGTTTGGGGTTAGACATATTTCATTATCTCTACATGTTCTATGCCGGTGCGATGATCAGAGATTACGCCTCTCAAATTCGCAGGCTGCCCGTTAATTTGCAGTATTTTTTGTGTTTTGCCGCTGTTGCAGGGTTAATAATTATTGGCGAATTGATCCCGACCTACGGTCGTCATCGAATTATATTTGATGTGCCCGTCATTGTCTTTGGAAGTATGCTTATTATACTACTCAGTCATGGAACCATACCTGCCATACGGAAGGTTTTGAATACCAGAAGTTTACAATTTTTAGGGCGAATTTCGTACAGTTTTTATCTTATGAATTGGGTATTCGTTATTGGAACAGCCCAGGTGCTTATGCAGACCCGCATGGTTACATATATTGGCGCACTGGGAACTGGGTTATTGCTGACTTTTATATCTACAATACTCAATTTATATGCCGCGAACTGGTTTTATATTGCCATTGAACGCCAAGCCGTACGTTGGAGCCGTTATTTTGGAATAATAGCGTATAACGCTTCAAACACTCGCCCGATACATAAACCGACATGAGACAAAAACATGAGTTTTGAGCATAAGCTCGACCGGATCATGAGCCGCGCCGAAGAATTGCGGTTTATGCTTTCAGGCAGCCTGAATGGTGAGGCGTTCGTAAAAGCCTCAAAAGAGCTTTCAGAAATTGAGCCGATTGAGGTGCGCATTGCGGAGCTGCGCGAGGCGGAAAAAGCCAAGACCGAGGCTGAAGCCATGCTGGATGACCCCGAGATGAAGGCCCTGGCGGAAATTGAAATTGAAACAATCCGCCAAGAATTGCCGGAGCTTGAAATGGCGCTGCGGCTGGCTTTGCTGCCGAAAGATGAGGCAGATGACCGATCTGCCATTCTGGAAATTCGCCCGGCGGCGGGCGGAGATGAGGCGGGCTTGTTTGCAGCCGAATTATTCCAGGCTTACCAAAAATATTCCGGCCTGCATGGCTGGAAGTTTGAGGTGATGGAATATGGCGAGAGCGAGCTTGGCGGCCTAAAGGAAGGCATTGCTGAAATTACCGGCAAATCTGTTTTCGCGAAACTGAAATTTGAATCGGGCGTGCACCGCGTGCAGCGCGTGCCGGCCACTGAAACACAAGGGCGCATCCATACCTCAACCGTCACCGTCGCCGTGCTGCCGCAAGCTGAGGAGGTGGATGTGGAGGTGAATGAAGGTGATTTGCGGATTGACGTTTACCGCGCCTCGGGTGCTGGCGGGCAGCATGTGAACAAGACCGAATCAGCAGTGCGGATCACCCATATACCCACCGGCATTGTGGTGGCCATGCAGGAAGAACGCAGCCAGCATAAAAACCGCGCCAAGGCGATGAAAATTCTGCGCGCCCGCATGTATGAGCAGCAACGCTCCAGCTTGCACGCCACCCGTGCTGCGGACCGCAAATCGCAGGTGGGCACCGGCGATCGTTCTGAGCGCATTCGCACCTATAATTTCCCGCAAGGGCGGGTCACTGACCACCGGATCAACCTCACTTTGCATAAAATTGACCGGGTGATGCTGGGCGAGATGGATGATGTAATCGATGCGCTGATCGCCGAGGATCAGGCCACGCGGTTGGCCGCCGATACATGAAAACCACCGAAGCCGTGACGCTGGTGGCAACACGGCTGGCGGCGGCGGGAATTGACGAGCCGCGGCGCGAGGCCAGAATGCTCCTTTCCGCCGCCTTGCAAACCGATGCCGCCGGGTTGCTGGCATGTGATGACATTGATGAGGCTTGTTTCACCCCCTTGCTGGCACGGCGCGAGGCTCGCGAGCCACTGGCTTATATTCTGGGAAAGCGTGAATTCTGGGGGCTGACATTTGCCACCTCTCCCGCCACATTGATTCCAAGACCCGATACTGAAACACTGATTGAAGCCGCCATTGCCATATTCCCGGACCGGCGGAAAATCCGCCGCATTCTTGATCTCGGCACCGGCACAGGTTGCCTGCTACTGGCAGCCCTGCATGAATTTCCTGAAGCCTTTGGGACCGGGGTGGATTTATCAGCGGCGGCGGCGGTTCTCGCGCAAAGCAACGCCGCACAATTGGGGTTCGCGCAACGCGCTGCGTTTTTGGTGGGAAACTGGGCTGACGCGCTGAGCGGGCAGTTTGATCTGATCCTCAGCAATCCACCCTACATTCCTGCCGCCGACCTGACCGGATTGATGCCTGAGGTGAAAATCTATGAGCCAGCCAGCGCCTTGGACGGCGGGGCGGACGGGCTGGCCGCCTATCGGGCGGTTATTGCCGCTCTGGCCGCCCTGCTTGCGCCAAACGGCGCTGCCATTTTGGAGCTTGGTATCGGCCAGCAAAATGAAGTGACAAAACTCGTTGAAAATGCTGGCTTTACGGCCACCGCCCGGGCCGATCTTGCAGGCCACCCCCGCGCTCTGGTCATCCGGGCTAAATAACATTTGGCAGAATGCCTATATGAGGCTAAGGAGCAGTGGCGCGGCGTGAACAGCCCTCGAGTCCTGGTTTTCCCTGGGGCCAGAGCAGGTTCAACGGGAGCAAATCCCCTGGTCGTGCAAGCAATCTGACGAGGATATATTAAAGCATATGAATATGAAGCGCATGCGTGGCCGCAACCATCGCCCTAACAGCGGCGGCGGCGGCGGGGGTGGTAGCGGGTTTCGCAACCAGCAGAACGGTATTCCGCTCAATCGGAACCATGTTTTCGATAGCTCTGGCCCGGAAATGCGGGTTCGTGGCACCGCCCAGCAGCTTTTTGAGAAATACCAGCAATTGGCCCGCGATGCGTCCAGCAACGGCGACCGGGTACTGGGCGAGGCTTATTACCAACACGCTGAACATTATTTTCGCATTATCAGCGCTATCAATCAGGCCCAAGGTCAGCCGGGCGGTCAGCCTAACGCGCAGCCAAACGGACAGCCAAACGCGCAGTCTAATCCGCAACAAGGCGGCCAGGAGCGAAATAATAACCAGAATAACGGCGACTATAATCGTCGGCCAGAGACGAACGCCGGTGATGTTAGCACGGAGCCGCAAAACGAGACTCGGTATGAGCAGCGCCCACAGGAAAATCGCCAAGAGCCGCGTCGGTTTGAGCAGCGCCCCTACGAGCAACGCAACAAACCCGATTATCAACCGCGCCATGAGCGTAATGATCGCCATGAGCGAAATGAGCGCCCTGAACGCACCGAGCGTTACCGGCCAGAAACGCCCGTGGCTGACACGCGTATTGATATCAGCTCCGCCCTTGAGGCCGAACTGGCCGCAACTGTTGGCGCCATGGCTGAACCGACAGGATTTGGCGAACAGCCGGTGATTAACCAGGCCGCACCAGTGGAGGCCCGCGCCATCCCGATCATTCCTGATGCCCCACCACCCGCAGCTTTTGTGGCTGAAACGGTGCCTGAAGCGTTACCGGTTAAAGTGGCGCGGCCGCGCGGTCGCCCGCGGGTTGCGAAGCCAAGTGCGGCTGAATTGAAGCTTGAAGATTAGTTGTTGAAAAGGCCCGGGCAACCGGGCCTTTTTTATTTAACCGCGCCGGGTGCCCAGTTGATGCAACCCTCGGCCCACGCCGCCACTTGCAATAACTGCTTATCAGCACCGGGGGTGCTGGCAATTTGCAGACCAAGCGGCAGCATATTGGATGACCAGCCAGACGGAATGGAGATTGCCGGAGCCCCCATCAGGCTCCAGGCGGCGCAGAATGTCGCATCCCCCGTAAAAGCCAGGCCGGGCGGGGCCTCGCCTAAAGCTGGGAGTGTCAGCACGGCATGGTAAGGGGCCACCAATTTGGCAAATTGTCCGGTTAAGTGCTTTTGAAACGCCAAGGCCGCATGATAGTCCGACTCCGTTACAGCCAATCCGTCAGCCACTAGTTTTTTAAGAACATCGCTGGCTTGATCGGGATGATTTGCTGCCATGTTCTGATGTATCCGGGCGGCCTCATATTGCAAAATTACCAGAGTGGCTTCGAATATGGCATCGCTGCTTGCCGGAAGTACCATTTCGGTCAGCTCGGCACCAGCTTTGCGAAGCGCTGTGAGAGAAGATTCAAAATTACCCTGTTGCTCGGCATCAGCCCGGCTCCAGGCTTCGGTGCGGATGACCGCCAGACGCGGCGGTTCAATGAGAGGAAAATAATCCCGCCAGCTTGTTTCAGTTTCGACCACCTCAGGGGTTTGCTCAATGAACAATGCAAAGGCTGCGGCGGCATCGGCCACGTTGCGGGTGAAATATCCCAAATGGTCGAGCGAACCTGCCAGCGGATGCACACCATCAAGAGACATCGAACCGAAACTTGGCTTGTAGCCGACAACGCCGTTAAAGGCGGCAGGGCGAATGATCGAACCCAGCGTCTGCGACCCAAACGCCAGCGGTACAATGCCAGCCCCAACGCAAGCCGCTGATCCGCTGGACGACCCACCCGGCGTGTGCAGCCGGCTCCAGGCGTTAACTGTTGGCCCAGGATGGCGCCAGGCAAATTCGGTGGTGACGGTTTTGCCAAATATCGTACCGCCATAATTTTTTATTTTCGCGGCAATCCAGGCATCCTCTGCCGGAACATTGCCGGCGTAAAACGGTGACCCGTTGCAGGTTGGCATGCCGGCGGTGGCAATAATATCCTTCAGGGCAATCGGGATGCCGGCCAGAACCCCGCTCAATGGCGGATAAATGGCGGGTCTGTAAGTGAATGCGTGAAGCCAGGGTTCCACTTCGTCAGCGCGCTGACGGGCCGCCGCAATCATAGCTGTTCGTGGGATCGCACCCGTTTGAAGTTCCCAGATGGCGCCAAGCAGAGTCTTCCCACTGAAATCCATGATTTTTCCTCGGTTATTTTTATCCCACAACTCAAAAAAACTGGCTCAACCAAAATGGTCGAACCAGCTTTTTGTCAGTAAATTATTTAGGCGACAGCACCATCACCATCTGGCGATTTTCCATCTTTGGCATCTGCTCGACCTTGGTTTCAACATCCATGTCGCCACGGATACGCTCAAGCACCTTCACGCCAAGCTCCTGATGGGCCATTTCACGGCCACGGAACCGCAGTGTGACTTTTACCTTGTCACCCTCGCCGATGAAGCTCTTCATCGCTCGCAGTTTTACCTGGTAATCGTTCTCATCAATGTTCGGTCGAACCTTCACTTCCTTAATTTCGACGACTTTCTGCTTCTTACGAGCTTCGTTCTTTTTCTTCTGCTGCTCGTATTTAAATTTGCCGTAATCAAGGATTTTAGCGACGGGCGGCTCAGCGTTTGGGCTGATTTCCACCAGATCAAGACCAACAGCAAAGGCACGGGAAATCGCCTCACGGGTGCTCAGCACCCCCTGCATTTCACCGTCCTGGTCAATTAAACGTACCTGTGGGATTCGAATTTCGTCATTAACCCTTGGGCCTTCGCGGGAAGGTGGCGTGGGTGGCGCTGGCGGTCTGGCTATGGAAGTCTCCTGTGAAGGTTTCGAGAATGACGGCTTAGAGCAATTTGGCGGGTTAATGCAATCAGGGCAACCGGCTCCAAGGGGGCTTGGTTGCCTCGCAACGGCTCAGTTAAACGCAATTTATCGTTGGTCCGGCGCCGTTGCCTCCCGCTTCAGCAATGCTACGGCATTATCCAGCCCCAAAACCTCCTGGGCCGCGCCGCCCAGGCGGCGAATCGCCACCGTGCGCTCCTCAGCTTCCTTGCGGCCCACCACGATGATGTTGGGGACATGATGCAGGCTGTGGTCGCGGATTTTGGCGTTGATCTTCTGGTTGGATAAATCGGATTCCACGCTCAACCCGGCAGCTTGCAAAGCCGCCACCACTTCCAGGGCATAATCATCGGCATCTGAGACGATGGTGGCCACCACGGCTTGGGTGGGTGCCAGCCAAAGCGGGAAGCGGCCAGCATATTGCTCAATGAGAATGCCAAGGAAACGCTCAAAACTGCCCAAAATGGCCCGGTGCAGCATAACAGGGCGCGCGCGGGAGGAATCAGTGGTGACATATTCGGCGTCCAGCCGCTCAGGTAGCACAAAATCCACCTGCAAGGTGCCGCATTGCCAGTCACGGCCAATGGCATCGCGCAACACAAATTCCAGTTTCGGGCCGTAAAACGCCCCCTCACCCGGGTTAAGCACATATTCCACCCCAGCCGTAGCGCAGGCGGATTTCAATGCGGCCTCGGCACGGTCCCATACTTCATCAGAGCCAGCCCGCACGTCAGGACGGTCAGAGAATTTGATCGCGAAGCTCTCAAAACCAAAATCCTGGTAAACCAATGAGAGCAATTCCACGAACTTCACTGTCTCAGAGGCAATTTGTGCCTCGGTGCAGAAAATATGCGCATCATCCTGGGTGAAGGCGCGTACCCGCATGATGCCGTGCAGCGCCCCAGATGGCTCATAACGATGGCATGCGCCAAACTCCGCCATCCGCAATGGCAACTGCCGGTAGCTGCGCAAACCCTGTTTGAAAATCTGCACATGGCACGGGCAGTTCATAGGCTTCAGCGCCAGGGTGGATTCTTCATCCACCACCTCGGCGATGAACATGTTCTTGCGGAATTTTTCCCAATGGCCGGATTTTTCCCACAGCTTACGGTCTACCAATTGCGGTGTACGCACTTCCTCATAACCAGCCGCCTCCAGGCGGCGGCGCATATAGGCTTCTACCGTGCGATACAGCTTCCAACCCTTCTGGTGCCAGAACACTGAGCCAACAGCTTCTTCTTGGATGTGGAACAAATCCATATCCTTGCCGATCCGCCGATGATCACGCCGCTCAGCTTCCTCAAGCTGGAGCAGGTAGGCATCAAGTTCCTTTTGGTCTCGCCAGGCGGTGCCGTAGATGCGGCTGAGCATCGGGTTACGGTGATCACCGCGCCAATAGGCGCCAGCGGTTTTCAGCAATTTGAACGCCCCGCCAATATCGCCGGTAGAGCGCATATGCGGGCCGCGGCAGAGATCGGACCATTCTCCTTGGTGATATATGGTAATGTCCTGATCGGCGGGCAGATCACGGATTAACTGAACCTTGAATTCCTCACCCTTCAACTGAAAATAGGTAATGGCATCGTCGCGCGACACGAGATTGCGGGTAAACGGCGCATTGGCAGCGATGATTTGGCTCATCTTGGCCTCAATGGCCTCAAAATCCGCCGGGGTGAAAGGCTCATTGCGGAAGAAATCGTAATAGAACCCGTTCTCAATTGAGGGGCCGATGGAGACTTGCGTACCGGGGTAGAGTGCCTGCACAGCCTCGGCTAGCACATGGGCGGCGTCATGGCGGATCAGCTCCAGCGCCACCGCGTCCTTGCGGGTAAAAAACTTCACCTGCGCATCAGTGGTAATCTCGCGCGCCATATCCTGTTGCGCACCGTTTACCTCCATCGCCAAAGCCGCTTTGGCAAGGCCGGGGCCGATGGCAGCCGCGATGATAGTGCCGGTGACGGCGCCATCAAACTGGCGGACAGAACCATCAGGCAGGGTAATCGCAACCATGTAAATTCAACTCCAATATTCGTGCGGGGGTTATGGCAGGGCCGCGACAATTTGCGCAACTGACAGGCCGGCCAGATGTGGGGCCTGCAAAATAATTGGCCAGCCGCCGTCCGGGTAGCGCGGCGCGGTCAGCTTAGGGTCGCTGGCGGCGGAGAACATTACCAATGATGTAACACCCAAGGCTGCCGCCATATGCATCGGCCCGGTGTCGTTGCCCACGGCCAGGCTGGCGCGGCTAATGACACTCAACAACTCAGACAGGTTGGTCTGGCCGGTAAGGTCAATGGCAAGCGGGGCAAACGAGCGTATGGTCGCGGCCAGCGGGGTCTCAAACTTGCTCCCCACCACCACCACAGGCATTGGCAATTGCGCCGCCAGAGCCGCGAATTTGGCCTCAGGCCAGCGTTTTTCTGGCCGGTGCGGGGCAGCGCCCGGAACCAGCAAGGCAAAGCGGGCCGGTAGCATGAAGCGAGAGATATCGGCCTTGGCCCACGAGAAATCAGGCGGCGGCAGTTGGTCAATTCCGGCGGCAGCCAGCTGACCGGCCAACCGCTCGCGCGTGTGGATGAAGTCACGCTGCGGGTCAGCATGCGGCAGTGCGCAACCGGCAACCACGCCGCTCCAACGCGGCTTGCCGGCCAATTCAAAATAACGCGACGAGCGTGACGAGGTTTGCAGATCATATACCATGTCAAACCCGCGCAACTGCTGGCGCAATTTCATAATACCAGGGATATTCCAAAAATCCGGCCTGGTGTCGGTAATAATATGGTCAAACCACGGGCTGGCGGACAAAAACCCGGCAAAAGGCAGCGTGGTCATCAGGGTGATGTCATCTAGCGCATGCGCCGCTTTGATGGCCCCAAAAGCCGCAGCGGCGAGGATAATATCCCCCAAAGCGCCATGCTTGATGATCAGAATTTTCAATCCAGCAACTCACCATAGACGCTGAGCACGGCATATTGCATGGCCCGTACCGAGAAATTCTGGCCTACCATCGCCCTGGTGCGTTCCCCCCAGGCGAGGCGTTGGTTGGTGGAAAAATCCAGCGCATGATCGAGCGCATCGGCAAGGGCCTTAGCGTCGCCCGGCGGCACCAGAAAACCAGTCTCACCATCCTGCACTGTGTCGCCTGCCCCGCCATGGTTGGTGGCGATGACCACCCTACCCATCGCTTGGGCCTCCACCACCGTACGGCCAAAACCTTCCGGGTCAGTTGACGCGTTCACCACGATGTCAGCCAGCATCAAGGCCGCCGGCATATCTTCGGTATGTCCCACCATCCGCAGCCGGCCGGCAACGCCGAGCGACTCCGCCTGACTGATCAGGCTTTGTGCGTAATTTTCGCGCCCCTGGTCGCTTCCCACCAGCACCGCCACGGCGTTGGCGTGACGCATCATCGCCAGGGCCGCAATGAGCACCCGCTGGCCTTTCCATTCAGTCAGCCTGCCCGCCAGCATGATAATGGGGGCATCAACATCCAGCCGCCAATCACGCGCCAGCTTGGCCATCCGGTCACCCTGCACCAGGACTGGATCAAATTTATCAGAATCCACGCCGCCCGGGATGATCCGCAGCCGGTCATCGCCCACCTTATGACGCTCACGTACCAGGCTGCCGATGAAGGCGCTGACGGCAATCACCCGGTCACCCGAGGCCATGACCGCATTATAGCGGCGCTTGAAGGGGGCATTCTCATTGTAAGTGCCATGATAACTGGTCACGAACGGGGTTTTGGTCCGCCTTGTAGCCCAGAGCGCTGACCAGGCCGGGGCGCGGGAATGGGCGTGAACAAGATCAATGGTCTCGTTTCTGATCAGCTTGGCAATCTGGGCGGCGTTGCGGCGCATGGTAAAAGGCGATTTCGACGCCAGCGGCAAGGTGATGATTCGGGCGCCGGCGCGGGTTGCCGCCGAGGCGAGTGTCCCGCCATCACAGGCGATGATGGTTTTATGGCCAAGCGCGCTCAACGCTTCGGTGATCTCAATCACCACCCGCTCAGCCCCGCCGGTATCCAGCCGGGGCAAGACTTGTAATATTGTCCGCGCGTGGTCAGTCATTGTGGAAATTTAATCAAGCCGTTCATGTGCGCCGCGCTAACACGCTTTGCAACGGTTGGGGAGATGAAGCCTGTGGGGATAACGACAATCAGCCGTGAAGATGGCGTTAAACTGGCCTATGAGCTGCTGCCCGGCGCCGCGCCGATTGTGGTGTTTTTACCCGGCTTTGCCTCTGACATGGGCGGCACCAAGGCGATGGCGCTGCAAAGCCTATGTGCGGCGCGCGGCCAGGCCATGCTGCGGCTGGATTATTCCGGGCATGGCGCCAGCGGCGGGGACTTTGCAGATGGTAGCATCGGCAGCTGGACCGCCGATGCCGCCTTGGTGATTGCGCATGTTTGCCACAATGAAAGGCTGACACTGGTGGGCTCCTCGATGGGCGGCTGGATTGCGCTGCTGCTGGCCCGCCAGTTGGCAGAACAGGTGCAGAATTTACTGCTAATCGCCCCTGCCCCGGATTTTACCGCTGAGCTGGTTGAACCAGGACTAACTGAAACGCAGCGGGCCGCTTTGGCGCGTGATGGGTTTTTCGCGCCACCCAGCGAATATGGCCCGCCGGTGCCCTTTACCGCCAAATTGCTGCAAGAAGGCCGCCAGCATTTACTGCTCGGCGCGGAAATTCCCATCACCTGCCCAGTGCGGATACTGCACGGCATGGCTGACACGGACGTGCCTTGGCGGCTGAGCCTGAGGCTGATCGAGACATTACAAAGCCAGGATGTGCAAGTTAATTTCATCAAGGACGGTAACCACCGGCTCTCACGCGAGGCTGATTTGCAACTGCTACAACAAACCCTGGCGGCGCTCCTCGGCGAGAATGGCGCGTAGACCTTCGCGAAAAGTGGGGTACAACCAATTTATCCCAAGAACTGCCTTGGTTTTTTGATTCGCAACCCGGCGGTTTTCGGCCCAGAACGAACATGCCATCGGGCTCATCGCGGGCAGCGCATCGCTAAACGCGACCTCAGACGGCGGGGCAACCCCTAAAAGAACGGCGGCCTCAACCACCACCTCAGCGCTGGCGGCGGGCTCATCGTCAGAAAAGTTGAAAATATTCAAGCCAGGTGCCGCGGTGCGCTGCATAGCGGCCAATACACCCTGCGCAATGTCATCACGGTGAATTCGGCCAAATAGATGCCCTGATTTGACCACGCGCCGGGCCGTGCCCGCTCGCAAATCGTCAAACATTGAGCGGCCAGGGCCGTAAATGCCGGCGAGGCGGAAAATATCGATGATCCGGTTTGGAAATTTCGACCAGGCCGCCTCCGCCGCTACCCGGCGCTCAGCGCGTGGCGATTGCGGCGCCGGCGGTGTATCCTCATCCACCCAGCCACCATTGCGGTTGCCATATACGCCGGTGGTGGAAAGATAACCAATCCAGGCAAGATTTTTAGCCTCGGCAATTTGCCTCGCATATATTGCCAGCACCGGGTCGCCATGCTCATCAGGTGCGGCGGTGGAGAGAATATGAGTGGCCGAACCAATCGCATCCGCAGCGGCATCAAAGCCAACAATACGAATACCATCAGGCGGTTTTTGCGCGGCGGCACGGCGAGACGTGGCGGTGACACGAAAGCCCGAGTTACGCGCCGCCAGGGCAATGGCATGGCCTGAATAGCCAAAGCCGAAAATTAGCAGATCGGGCATGAGAAAACCTCTGACCTTGTCGTTAAAAATCCAAATCCGAATAATGCGGTGGCGGTGCCAGGCCGGTCATACGGTCAGCCAATATGGCACGGAAAGATGGCCTAGATTTCATCCGCGCGTACCAATCCTTCGCAGGTGCCGAGAGTGTCCAATCAACATCGCCCAGGAAATCAAGCGATGACAGAAAGGCTGCGGCTGCGAAATCAGCCACCGAGAGATTGGCGCCCGCCAGCCATTTGCGGTTCTCCGCCAGCCAGCCGATATAATTAAGGTGGTTTTTAATATTGGCATAACCTGCCCGCAGCGCACCGGCTTCAGGAGCACCCAGGCCCAACGCCTGCTTCATGGATTTTTCCCACAACAGGTTGCGCCCCACCTCATCGGAAAATTTATGGTCAAACCAGGTTGCCAACCTTCGCACCTCCACCCGTTCGGAAATGGTGCGGCCCATCAAATTCGTGTCCGGGTAGGCTTCGTCAAGATATTCGCAGATGACGGCGGAGTCCGGGATGACCAAACCATTATCCTCAACCAGCGTGGGCACAGTGGCCGCCGGGTTCAAAGCCAGATATTCAGGGCGACGCTGCCAGGACTTCTCCACGCGCAGTTCGAAAGGCAAACGCTTTTCAGCGAGTACCAAGCGAACTTTGCGCGAATATGGCGACAGCGGCAAATGATATAAGATTCGCATACCACTGTTATGCCATCAGATTAAGCCTGATAAAAGTCCGACCTCAGGCCCGCACGGCGGTGATCTCCTCGTTCAGCGGGCTGGCGAGGTATTTCACATATTCGCGCGGCACGATCTGCCAGAAATGTGGCAACGCCCGGTCCCAGTCATTCAACAAGGTGGCGGCATAGCGGCTTTGGGTTTCGGAAACATGCCGCCCAATGAGATTTTTCAGCACAACTTCCCAATGGCTGGTCGCAACGCGCTGCCAATGCAGCGACTCGCCGTTGACCCGCATTTCAAACTTCTTATCAGGGTCGTAAACAAACGCATGACCGCCGGTAAAGCCAGCGCCAAAGTTTTCACCAATATCACCCAGAACCACCACTGTACCGCCGGTCATGTACTCGCAACCGTTAGAGCCAATGCCTTCAACGACGGCGGTGGCACCAGAGTTGCGTACCGCAAAACGCTCACCAGCTTTGCCCGCCGCATAAAGCTCACCCGACGTAGCGCCGTACAATACGGTGTTACCGATGATGGTGTTCTCGTTACTCACAAGCTTAGATGATGGCGCCGGGCGCACCACAATGGTCGCACCGGAGAGGCCCTTACCGACGTAATCGTTGGAATCGCCAAACACCTCCAGCTTTAAACCCGCCACCGCAAAAGCGCCGAGCGATTGACCCGCCGAGCCGCGCAGCCGAACCGTGACATGGTTTGGCTGCAATTTCACGCCTTTAAACTTCCGCACAATCTGCGAGGAGAATTTGGTGCCTATCGCACGGTGCGTGTTGCGGATATTATATTGCAACTGCATTTTGTCGCCGTGGTCGAAGAAGGCGCTGGCGTCCTTGATCATCTGCGCATCAAGGGTTTCAGGCACTTCATTGCGCCCAGCGCGGGTGCAGTAGCGTGCGTGGCCGCCAGGATCCGCCTGCGCGAGAATCGGATTGAGATCGAGGTCATCCAGAATATCAGCACCGCGGCTAACCTGATGCAGCAAATCGGTGCGTCCGATAATATCCTGGATGCGCTTGAAGCCGAGCGAGGCGAGAATACCGCGTACATCTTCGGCGATGAACGAGAATAGGTTGATGACCTTCTCGGGCGAGCCTTCAAATTTCGCCCGTAACGCTTCATCCTGCGTGCAAACACCCACCGGACAGGTGTTGGAATGGCATTGGCGCACCATGATGCAGCCCATTGCCACCAGCGAGGCAGTGCCGATGCCAAATTCCTCAGCGCCCAACATAGCCGCAATCACCACATCGCGTCCGGTTTTAATGCCGCCGTCGGCACGCAAAGTTACAGTGTGGCGCAAGCGGTTAAGGGTAAGCACCTGATGCACTTCGGAGAGGCCCATCTCCCACGGCATGCCAGCATACTTCACCGATGATTGTGGCGATGCGCCAGTGCCGCCGACATGGCCGGAGATCAAAATCGCATCGGCCTTGGCCTTGGCAACACCGGCGGCGATGGTGCCGATACCGGAGCGCGAAACCAGCTTCACGCAAACCGTCGCATCCGGGTTTATCTGTTTGAGATCATAAATAAGCTGAGCCAGATCCTCGATGGAATAAATATCGTGGTGCGGCGGCGGTGAAATGAGCATCACGCCAGGTGTGGCGTGGCGTAGCTTAGCGATAAGTTCTGTCACCTTGAAGCCGGGCAACTGCCCGCCCTCACCCGGCTTGGCACCTTGCGCAATTTTAATCTCGATTTCCTTGCAGTTATTGAGATACTGCGCGGTGACACCGAACCGGCCTGAGGCGATTTGTTTGATTGCCGATGAAGCGTTGTCACCATTGGCACGCGGCTCTGAACGCGCCGGGTCCTCACCACCTTCACCGGAATCGGAACGAGCACCGATGCGGTTCATCGCAATCGAGAGTGTCTCGTGCGCCTCCGGGCTTAATGCGCCGAGTGAAATGCCGGGCGCCAGCAGGCGCTTACGAATTTCAGTAACACTTTCAACATCATCAACCGGAATTGGCGTGACATTGTCGCTACGGAAATCAAGCAAATCGCGGAGCGCTACCGGGGCTTGGCGGCGCACCGCATCAGCGTAACGACGGTAAAGTTGATAGGAATCCGAGCCAACCGCAGTCTGCAACAAATGAACGGCGTTGTTATCAAATGCGTGGGTTTCACCAGAACGGCGTAAACGATACGCACCACCAACTTCAAGCGGCACAACATTACCGTTCCAGGCCGCCTTATGCAGCTCCAGCACCTTGTGCGCGATGCCCGGCAAGCCGATGCCGGAAATACGCGAGGCCATGCCTGGGAAAAATTCACCAACCAATGCACGAGATAACCCAATGGCTTCAAAATTATAGCCACCGCGATAGGAGGCGACCATTGAGATTCCTAGCTTACTCATGACCTTCAGCAAGCCTTTATCGATCGCCTTTTTATAACGGCCAATGGCTTCCTTGAGGCTAAGCTTGCCGAACAAGCCACGCGCATGGCGGTCTGCAATGCTCTCCTGCGCCAAATACGCATTTACAGTGGTGGCGCCAACGCCGATCAGCACTGCAAAATAATGCACATCCAAACATTCCGCGCAGCGCACGTTCAGGCTGGTGAAAGTACGCAGCGATTGCCGCACCAGATGCGTATGCACCGCACCCGTGGCCAGAATCATCGGGATCGGCGCGCGCTTCTGGCTCATTGCCTCATCAGTCAGGATCACGTGGGTGCAACCGGCGCGAACGCCTTCTTCAGCTTCGCGGCGAATGCGTTCAAGGGCACGGCGCAAGCCGCCTTCACCATTGATCACCTTGAAGGTGCAATCCACCACGCAAGCTGCATCGCCCATGGTCTTGCGCATCGCATCGAATTCGGCGGTTGATAAAACCGGTGTGTCAAGCTGCAACAAATTGCATTGCTCAGCATCTTCATCCAGCACGTTGCCAAGATTTCCAAGCCGGGTCTTCAAGCTCATCACCCGGGTTTCGCGCAAACTGTCAATCGCCGGGTTGGTCACCTGGCTAAAGCTCTGGCGGAAATAATGATGCAGTCCACGGTATTTTTCTGACAACACCGCGATCGGTGTATCATCGCCCATCGAGCCAACAGCTTCGGATGCATCGTCGACCATCGGCTGCAATAAAAGTTCCAGCTCTTCAAGCGTATATCCCACCGCCAACTGGCGGCGGCGTAACTCCTCAGCCTCAAAGCGTACTGGCTCCGGCGCATCGGTCTTGACGATATGGTCAATCACCGTAATGCCCTTGGTCCAGGCGCCAAAATTCTGGCGCGCAGCCAGCATGTCTTTCATTTCAGTGTCGTGATAGAATTTTGGTGCGTTCAAGTCCACGCCGATCGTCTGGCCCGGGCCGACATGGCCTTTCTCAACGATATGTTCTTCATCGAACTTCACCATACCGGTCTCGGAGCCAACCACCAGCATATGATTGGTTGTAACGCAATAACGTAAAGGGCGCAGTCCATTACGGTCCAGTCCGGCGATGACAAAACGACCATCGGTAGCGGTGATCGCCGCGGGGCCATCCCAGGGTTCCATCACCACGTTGCAATACAGGAACAAATCCCGGTGCGCCTTGGGCATTGAGGAATCATTGCCGATCGATGGTGGAATCATCAAAGCTTTTGCCATCGGCGCATCGCGCCCGGCCCGCACCAGCAGTTCAAACACGTTATCAAGAGATGCCGTATCAGACCCGCCAGCTTGCACCACCGGCTTCACGGCATCGAGGAACTCGTTCAGCCCTTCGGCGGCCAAACGAGTCTCATGGCTCTTCATCCAATTGATGTTGCCCGCAACGGTGTTGATTTCACCATTATGCGCCAGCATACGAAAAGGCTGCGCCAGACGCCAGGTGGGGAACGTGTTGGTGGAATAACGCTGATGATAAATAGCAAAGCGCGAGACAAAGCGCTCATCCATCAAATCAGGATAAAAATCTGTCAGGCTGGCAGCCAGAAACATGCCTTTGTAGATAATCGACCGGCAGGACAGTGAGCATAAATAGAGTTCGGGAATCTGTGCTGCAATCGCCGCTTTTTCAATTTTGCGGCGGATGATGTAAAGCTCGCGCTCAAACACCTCCTCCGACACATCACGTGCGTTCCACAGCATGATCTGTTCAATTTCAGGCCGGGTGGCATTGGCTTTTTCACCGATGCACTCAACATTAATTGGCACCTGCCGCCAGCCATAGATGCGATAACCGAAGTTCAGAATTTCCGTCTCGACGATCTGCCGGCAAATTTCCTGCGCCGCCAGGTCAGTCTTGGGCAAAAACACCTGCCCCACCGCGATCGGGCCTTCACGCAACCTATCGCCGCCACGCTTGACTTCGGCGGCAAAGAAATCCTGTGGAATCTCGATGTGAATGCCAGCACCATCGCCGGTTTTACCATCAGCGTCCACAGCACCGCGGTGCCATACCGCTTTCAGCGCATCGATGCCCGCCTGCACGATATCACGGCGCTTTTTGCCATCCAACGCTGCGATCATGCCGACGCCGCACGCATCATGCTCTTGGGCGGAATTATAAGTATGCTCAAGAGTTTTTTCATTAGCGGCCCATGCTGCCAAAAACTCAGAACCGGTTTCCATCGACATATTCAAAAACTCCGAAATAATTATTCAGCGGCCTGGGCAAAGCCCTGGCTGACCTGGATATATTCATTGATTTGGGCGGCCGCATCGCGACCGTCACGGATGGCCCACACAACGAGGCTGGCACCGCGCACAATATCGCCGGCGGCAAACACGCCAGGCAGGTTGGTCATGAAGCTGCGTGGATCGGTCTTTAAAGTTCCCCAGCGCGTGACTTTCAAATCCTTCTCGCCGAATGCCAATGGCATGTCCTCGGGGTCAAACCCGAGCGCCTTAATGACGAGATCAGCTTCCACATTGAAGGAACTGCCGGCGATGACATCAACCGACTGCCTACCTGAAGCATCCGGCAGACCCAGATGCATGCGCGTGGCCCGCACTGCGGTAACTTTATCATCGCCAAGGAAAGCCTCAGGTGCGGCCAGCCAATCAAAAACCACGCCCTCATCCTCGGCATTGCCAACCTCGCGCAAACTGCCCGGCATATTGGCACGGTCGCGGCGGTACAGGCAGGTCACCGTTTCAGCCCCTTGCCGTACCGCGGTGCGAACACAATCCATTGCGGTATCACCACCGCCAATTACAACCACTTTTTTGCCTTGGGCGTTCAACAAGCCGGAATCAAAATCCGGCACGCTGTCACCCAGCCCCTGGCGGTTTGAGGTTATGAGATAATCCAGCGCCGGAACGATGCCTGGCAGCCCAGCCCCCGGCCCGCCGATTTCACGTGGCTTATACACGCCGGTCGCGATCAGCACAGCATCGTGCTTGGCGCGCAGTTCAGAGAATGGAATTTTGCCGCCGATATCGGTGTTCAACTCAAATGTCACGCCGCCGTCGCTCAGCCATTTGGCACGGCGAATTACAATGTCCTTCTCCAACTTGAAGCCGGGAATACCGTAAATCAGCAGGCCGCCGACGCGGTCATGCCGGTCATAAACAGTGACCTGATAGCCCTGCCTACGCAGCGCTTCAGCCGCCGCCAAGCCAGCCGGGCCAGCACCAATAATGCCAACCGAGAAGGTGAGCTCCCGCAGGCAGGTGATCGGCTTCACCCAGCCTTTCTCAAAGGCGGTGTCAGTGACGTAACGCTCGACCGCGCCAATGGTGACGCTTTCAAAGCCTTTTTCAATGACGCAATTGCCTTCGCAGAGCCGGTCCTGCGGACAGATACGGCCGCAAATTTCGGGAAAGGTGTTGGTGGCTGACGAAATCTCATACGCTTCCTCCAGCCGCCCTTCCGCCGTCAGTTTCAACCAATCGGGAATGTTGTTTGAAAGCGGGCAATGGATTGAGCAGAACGGAATGCCACACTGGCTGCAT
The DNA here is from genome assembly GCA_029077825.1 of Acidocella sp. Taxonomy (GTDB): domain Bacteria; phylum Pseudomonadota; class Alphaproteobacteria; order Acetobacterales; family Acetobacteraceae; genus Acidocella. The sequence goes on from JAQNCT010000006.1 coordinate 46,950, forward strand.
CGGCTTGATTGTGCCTTGGCGGACTGCACGTCAAATTTTTTATAAATCTCATCAAAGTCAGCCGCACGTTCGCTGATCGAGCGCTTCTCCGGCGTTTTTTGAGTCAGATGAGTAAATTGCAGCATCTTTTCAGCCATGGCGGGTCTTCCTTCCGGCGTGCTTGCGCCGCGCGATTGTGCGCTGCGAAAATGAGAAGTGCGTCTTAACGCGCTTTTATGGGGATTACCAGCGTTTTTTATATATTATAGCAGCTACACTGCCGTATATAAGACCAAAAACCAACAGTGATGGGTGCGACCCCTCGATATACCCCAATAAAAACGTCCGATAACGGACCTAAATTTGAAATTTCGGCAGAATTCTGCCACCTTGGTGATAGCGGGCTAGATAACGCGGCACGATCATCGCCATCGGGGTCGCCACAATATTCAGTGAAGCCAAATCCAACCCCCCCGGGGTCACCACATTATCAACCTGCAACAGTTTTATCTGGTCCCGGGTCAACAGTTTGCCAGGCAGGCGTTCCAGAAACGCCGCCTGAAAACGTGCCAGCCCGAGCGGCAGGTCAATAATCTTCCGGGATTTGCCGATGATCTGCAACATATATTCAATTAATTCGCGGAAGCTTTTCACCTCCGGACCACCAAGTTCAAATGTGCATCCCGCGGCATTCGGCTGATTGACGCCCGCCAGCACCGCATCGGCGACGTCTCCCACATAAACCGGTTGAAATTTTGTCTTCCCCGAGACAATTGGGATCACCGGGGATAGCCCGGCCATCGCAGCGAAACGGTTGAAGAACGCATCCTCAGCCCCGAAAACGATAGAGGGGCGCAATATCACCGCTAAGGGAAACGCCGCCCGCACCGCGTCCTCGCCCTGGGCCTTGCTGCGTGCATAGTCGCTTTCGCTCGTCAGATTCGCACCGATGGCCGAGACGTGAATGACATGCCGCGCCACTGAGCTGGCTGCCAGCCGCGCAATACGCCCTGCCCCTTCGGCATGCACCCGGTAAAAATCACCGCGTTTGGATTCGGCCAGTATTCCGGTGAGGTTGACCACCACTTCGGCACCGTCGGTGGCGCGGGCTATCAGGGCTTCCCGGTTGAGCGGCGCATATAGCGGCACAATCTGGCCCACATCGCCCATCGGCTTGAGCGTTATAGTGGCCTGCGGATCACGCACCGCCACCCGCACGATATAACCCTGAGCCGCCAGACGCTTCACCACATAACGGCCAATGAAGCCGGAGCCGCCAAAAACCACCGCCACCTTACGCTTATCTAAAGCCATCACCATCGCCTGATATCCCTTTTCACAATGGTTTTGTTGTAAGCCGCCGGAGGCAGAGCCTCAAGGCACAGTTGACGCTGCGCGTGCCGCTCGCTACATCGCGCTCTCGCACGCTAATTCATAGTTTGCGAAAATACGGTGCCCTGGTGGCGGAATTGGTAGACGCACTAGCTTCAGGTGCTAGCGATCGCAAGGTCGTGGAAGTTCGAGTCTTCTCCAGGGCACCAAAATTCTATGAAATTTAAAATATCTATATGACGAGCATCATCTTCATGAGCGGCAGCACAATTCATTTACACCAGCACGACCTGCCCGGTGATATCAATTTCGGGCCGATTGTAGCGGTCGATACGGAAACCATGGGGTTGGACCCACGCCGGGACCGGCTGTGCCTGGTACAGCTTTCATCCGGCGATGGCACGGCACACCTTGTACAGATTATTCCACCGTCTCTGGGTGGCAAAGGCGCTGATTGTCCGAACCTAAAAGCTCTGCTGAGCAATCCCAAAATCGCCAAGCTGTTTCACTTCGCCCGCTTTGATGTGGCAGCGCTTTACAATGGCCTGGGTGTCGTTACGGCGCCGGTCATTTGCACCAAAATCGCCTCAAAGCTGGTACGCACTTACACTGACCGGCATGGGTTGAAGGATCTCGCCCGCGACCTGGCCGGCGTTGATCTCTCTAAGCAGCAGCAGACCAGCGACTGGGGTAGCCTTGAACTCACGCCGGAACAGCTCGCCTATGCGGCGTCGGACGTGCTGTATCTGCATGCCATCTGGCAAAGGCTGGAAGCTTTGCTGAAGCGCGAAAACCGCCGGCATATCGCGCAGGCGGCCTATGATTTTCTGCCCACCCTGAGCCAGTTGGATTTGCTCGGCTATGGCGAGCCGGACCTGTTCCACCACTGAGCACACGCGTTACAAAGGGTTTCCTTCGGCTGAGTTGACCCGGCGTGATGGGCTGTTCATACAAACATTATGATGATCAGCGACCCTCAACCACGCATTCCGCAGACGCGCAGTGCTGGCATGTCTGACGGTACTGATCTGCCAACCGCCGATCTCTCGATCGCCCGCGATGTTCTGCTGACCGAAGCGGCGGCGCTGAATGATCTGGCAGACAGCCTGGGTGAGAATTTTTGTGCGGCCGTGCAGTGCCTGTTCGGGATTTCAGGCCGGGTGATTGTCACCGGCATGGGCAAATCCGGCCACGTGGCGCGCAAAATTGCGGCGACCCTGGCCTCCACTGGTACACCCGCCATGTTCGTGCATCCGGCCGAAGCGGCGCATGGTGACCTGGGCATGATTATTCCGGGCGATGCGGTCGTCGCTTTATCTAACTCTGGCGAAGCCACCGAACTGAGCGCGATCATCGCTCACGCGCACCGTATCGGCATCGCGCTGATCGGTATCACCGCCGGCGCTGCCAGCACGCTTGGCACGGCAGCGGATATCGCCCTGATTTTGCCGGATGCGCCCGAGGCAGGGCCGATTGGCCTGGCGCCAACCACCAGCACCACCATGCAGATGGCGCTGGGCGACGCGCTGGCGATAGCACTGCTGGCCCGCAAGGGTTTTTCAGCCAAGGATTTTCGCGATATTCATCCGGGCGGCAAACTGGGAGCGCGGCTCAAGCGGGTGCGGGATTTAATGCATTCTGGCGATGAATTACCGCTGGTGACCCCTGGCACCACGATGGACCGTGCCCTGATTACCATGACAGCCAAGCGTTTTGGTTCATTGGCCGTGGTGGACACCGACGGTAAATTACTTGGTATCGTGACAGACGGCGATTTACGGCGCAACATGGGGCCGGATCTTCTTGGCAAAACCGTTGACCAGATTATGAACGTCTCGCCCCGAACCATCCGTCCTGAGGCTCTGGCTGAAGACGCGTTACGTGAAATGAACATGGCATCCCGCCCTTTTACCGCCTTATTCGTGGTGGATCAGGAGCAAATGGTAAACGGTATATTGCATATCCACGATTTATTACGGTCAGGGCTGGCATGAGTCCGGCCCAACAATCCGCGCGCGAGCGCATGCTGGATAGTTTCCGCCGCCGCCGCCCGGATTCGATTGCTGTCATAGCGCGCCGCTCCCGAACCGTAACAATCTTCAAGGCGGTGTTGCCGTTGGCAGCGGCCTTGCTGCTGGTGGCCCTGGCGATTGCGCCCGGCCTGAAAACCGGACCGGGGGCAGACCGCGTAACCTACAAGGTACAAGCGACCTCACAGCCTTCCGGCTCTGATATGTCAAATCCCAAGTATCATGGGATCGATCAGCACGGCCAACCCTTCACCGTGACCGCCGATGGCGCGCATGACCAGGGTACCGACGATGTGGCGCTGACGAAGCCACAAGGCGATATCACCTTAACATCTGGCGCATGGATGATGCTGAAATCCGATTCCGGCTTGTTTAACCAGAAACTTCAGACCCTGGGATTGAAGGGAAATGTTACTTTGTACCGCAATGACGGAACCAGCATGACGGCCCCTGACGCTCAAATTGATCTCAAGCTGGGTGATGCCAATTCAACATCGCCCGTCCAGGCAGAAGGTCCGTTCGGCACGCTGAATGCGGCAGGCGGCTTTACCCTGACCCAGCACGGCGCGGACGTGGTATTTAATGGCCCCGCCCAGTTGCATTTAAATGCTACCAGCGGTGCATCTGGTCCATGAAATTCTGGTTTATCGGTTTTTCGCTGTTGGCGATCGCCACGGCGCAAGCACAAGGCCAGGCTGGCAGCCCTTCAGTTTCGGGCGCGCCCACGCCGATTCAAATTACCGCCTCTCAAGGCATCGAATGGCGCCAGACCGACCAAGAAGTGATCGCCACCGGCAACGCCCAGGCGGTGCGTGGCGATGTAACCGTACGCGCCGACCGGCTGATTGCACATTACCGCAAGAAAGCCGTGGCTGGCACAATGCCAGCCGCTGGCACGCCAGCCACTCCGGCACCAGCCAGCGATCCGGAATCGGTTTTAAATAACGGCAATTCCGAGATTTATGAGTTGGAAGCCATTGGCAACGTTCATATTTCCACCCCTACGGACAATGCCTTCGGCGATCACGCGGTTTATAATATGGACAACGCGGTACTGGTGCTGACCGGCGAGCATTTGAAGCTGACCACCCCACACGATGTGATCACGGCCAAGGACTCAATCGAGTATTACTCCGTGAAGCGGCAGGCGATTGCGCGCGGGACTGCGCTGATCGTGGCCGATGATGGCCGCTCGATTGCTGCTGATACCATCATTGGCTATCTGGCGCCGCCACCGGCAGGTAAAACCGCCCCGGCGCCGAGTGCTAAGAGTGATAAAACGCCTGACATGCTGGGGCAGGCCGGCAAGCTGCAGAAGGTTGATGCGATCGGCCATGTTGTCATCCGCACGCCCAACCAGACCGCCACCGGCAATTCCGGCGTCTATCTGCCGGGCCCCGACGTGGCGCGGCTGGGCGGTAATGTGCATATCGTCAGCGGCCCGAACCAATTGAACGGCAGCGATGCACTGGTGAATATGCGTACCGGCGTCGCCACACTGCTGGCGGCCCCTGGCGGACAGGTAGCCGGTACCGTAACACCTAACAGCGCAGCACCGGCAGCCAAGTGAACGAAAATTTCAAGGTCATCCATTCGCAGGGTGGGCTGGTGGCCCGTGGCCTTGGCAAGCAGTTCAAGAAACGGCCAGTTGTGCGCAATGTTTCAATCGCGGTGCGCCGGGGTGAGGCGGTCGGGCTGTTAGGCCCCAATGGGGCCGGCAAAACCACCACCTTCTATATGTTAGTGGGTCTCATTCAGTCCGACGGCGGCACCATCACGCTGGATGGCACCGAAATCTCCAGCCTGCCGATGTACCGCCGGGCCCGGCTTGGCATTGGTTATCTGCCACAGGAAGCCAGCGTATTCCGGGGCCTGACAGTTGAGCAGAATATCATGGCGGCACTCGACGTGGTGGAGCCAGAGCGCGACCGGCGCGAGGCGATGCTGGATGCGCTGCTGGCCGAGTTTGGTATTTCGCACCTGCGCCGCACCCCGGCCTTGGCACTTTCAGGCGGTGAGCGGCGGCGGGTGGAGATCGCCCGTGCTCTGGCAACCGGCCCTAACTACATCCTGCTCGATGAACCCTTGGCCGGAATTGACCCGATCGCCGTGGGTGAAATTCGTGATCTGGTGTCACATCTGAAGCATCGCGGCCTGGGCGTTCTGATCACCGACCACAATGTGCGCGAGACGCTCGAGATTATCGACCGGGCCTACATCATGCACGATGGCCAGGTGCTGATGGAGGGCGTTCCGGATGAGGTTGTGGCCCACAAGGATGTTCGGCGAGTTTATCTTGGCGAGAAATTTAGCCTTTGAAGTTCATGTGAGATATAGAAAAATTTTATAACTTACTGATTCTAAAGTTATTTTATAAAATTTTTCGACGTAATAACGCCAGCACAAAAATTCTCCGCTTAACATGCAGGATTCGGGCCAAAAACCATTGGTCATCAGGTAAATTTGCGTTACCAATAGGCCATGTCCATTGGTCCACGTCTCGATCTGCGGCAATCGCAGTCTTTGGTGATGACGCCGCAACTGCGGCAGGCCATTCAACTTTTGCAATATTCCAACATCGAGGCCAGCCAGTTTATCGAAGACGAGTTGCTGAAAAACCCGCTGCTGGCCCATGCTGATGTAAGCATCGACCCTGGGCCCACGCTGGAACCATCAGCCTTGCCAGCGCCAGCCCACGAAACCACTGACAGCGCGCATTTTGCCGCCTCCGGCATGTTGCCTGGTACCGGCGAAGCGCCGCTCGATATCGATACCACCAATAGCTATGATACCGGCACCATCTCGGATGGTGGCGGCATGTATGGTGGTGGCGGCGAGGACGATGACGGTTGGAGCCTGATCGACAGCCTGGCCGAGCGGAAGCCAAATTTGCGCGAGCAGCTTGAGCAGCAAGCAAGGCTGGCGTTTGCCTCTCAGAAGGAGCGCATCATCGCCACCGCCCTGATCGCGGCACTGGATGGTGCCGGGCGTCTGGCGGAGCCGCCGGAGGCGATTGCCGCGCGGTTGGGTGTTGAATTGGCGCCGTTTGAGGCGGTGCGGCAAAAAATGCTGCGGTTTGAGCCGACCGGCGTTTTTGCGCGGGATCTGCGCGAATGTTTGGCTGTGCAGCTGCAAGAGAACAACCGCTATGACCCCGCCATGGCAGCCCTGCTCGAACACCTTGAACTGTTGGCCAGGCGGGATATGCGCGGGCTGATGGAGCGCTGCGGCGTGGATGCCGCCGACCTGACTGAGATGATCGCGGAATTAAAACACCTCGACCCTAAACCCGGCGCACAATATGACATCGAGCCTATTCGCCCGCTGATCCCCGATGTGCTGATGCGGCCGATGCCGATCACCGCTGAAGGGGCAAGCGACTGGATGCTGGAGATCAATCCGGAGACCATGCCGCGCTTGCTGGTCAGGCGCGGGTTTCACGCCAAAATGGCGGCCTCGGCCTCGCGTGAGACCAAGAGCTTCCTCTCTGAACAATTGCAGGGCGCCACCTGGCTGGTGAAAGCCCTGGAATCCCGCGCCCAGACGATTTTACGGGTCTCAGGTGAGATCGTGCGCCGCCAGGACGGGTTTTTCCGGCACGGCATCAGCCATCTGCGCCCGCTCACCCTGCGCGATATCGCTGCCGAGGTGGAATTGCATGAAAGCACGGTCAGCCGGGTGACCTCAAACAAGTCCATCGCCACGCCGCGAGGCATTTTTGAGATGAAATTCTTCTTTACAACCGCGATTGCGGGCGCCAACGGCGAAACCCATAGCGCCGAGACCGTCCGCCACCGGGTTCAGACGCTAATCGCAGCCGAAGAAACCCGCCTGATTCTGTCAGATGACGCGGTTGCGCAGATATTGCAAAAAGAAGGCATAGACATAGCACGGCGTACCGTGGCCAAATACCGGGAAGCGTTGCGCATTCCCGGTTCGGCGCAGCGCAAACGGGAGAAATTGTCGGCAGCGTAAGGTTACGCCGGTTTGACCCCCAGCCGTGAGGCTCAAGACCCCGCAAGGGGCGACAAAGCCAAAGCGGTAAAATACAGCCGGAACTTGTAGACCAAAGGAGTAAAAAAAATGCAGCTCACGGTTTCTGGTAAGCAGGTGGAATTATCCGACGCCCTGCGGGTACATGTCTCGGACCATCTGGATGTCATCACCAACAAATATTTTGACCACGCGCTGCAAGCCAACGTCACCTTCAGCAAGGCTCGAAGCTTTTTTACCTGCGATATCAATGTGCATGCCGGTCGCGGCGTGACGGTGCGCGGTGAGGGTGAGGCCGGCGATGCGCGGGCGGCGTTTGATGATGCGGCGGAGCATATTGCCAAGCGGCTGCGGCGCTACCGCCGCCGGGTGAATGACCATGCGCGCGATATCGCACCGCCGGCCAAACAGGAGCCCGGCAAGCAATATATCCTGCGCGATGAGGATGTTGAAATTGAACCGGCGAAGGCGGTGAATGGTCATGCGGCGGAGCCTGAAACATTGCACGCCACCATCATCGCGGAATCAGACACCCTCATTGAAACCCTGACAGTGCGCGATGCGGTGATGCGGCTTGATTTAGCGTTTCAGCAGGTGATGATGTTCCGTAACGAAAAGAACAACCAGCTGAACGTGATCTATCGCCGTCCTGATGGCCACATCGGCTGGATTGACCCCAGTGCATAAGGCGGTTCAGCCGTAATAATATTGCCTCGTCTGCGTGGCGCGGCCATGCAGCGAGGCAATTACCGGGCCGGTTTTTCGCAAAAAATGCCGCAAGAGTTTCGCTCGCGGTAATCCTGGGCAAAATCCGGATGCAGTTGTAAAGTGCTACCGCAATTTTCGAAACAGTCGCGGTTGCAGGTGTCGAGGTAGCTTTCGGCGGGCAGATGTTCGGAGAATAGTTTGGCGTGCCGCGCGAGTTCGACATGGTAATAGGTAACGTGACGCCGGTTGGTTTGATTAATTTTGGCACCGTTCGCCAGCGCCTTGGCGGGAATCACGAAACCGGCATAATAAATGGCGTGATCGGGCGATAGGCTACGACATCAATAATGACACTTCACCCCAACGATGCCAGCGTGGTGATACCATTTGCAAAGTCGGCTTCGCTGTTGAATGCAGTATAAAAATAAATCTGTGCACCTGGTGCTACGGCATGAATAAGCTCAGCCATCGCCATGCCTTCATCGGTGCTGCCGGTTGGCCCTTCGTTAATAATGTTGAGGATGCCAGCGCCATTCAAAACACCGCCAGTGGCACTGGCATATTGCGTGGCTGCAGCGGCAACGTTCAAGGCAGTGGAGGACGCCCCGTACGATGAATTCGCAGCAATGGCTCCTTCAAGAATTGGCTGGCCAGATGAAACTACCGCGGTAATGGACAAGGACGCTGCCGGAGCACGCGCAAAATCCACTTGGGCAGGTGCGGCGAAACCGAACTTAACCCCTGGGCGGATTTCCCCTCAAGCGTTATGGAGTTCGTTTTAAGGGGCCGCATATCATCACTCCAGTTGATAACACGCTAGCACAACCGAACCTTGCGCAGAAGCGGATTTAGCTTTGCAAACTCTCCAGCCGCGCCATCGCCGCCGCATATTCGCGGGTCAAACGCGCCACCAGTTCAGCCGTGGTGGTAACAGATTTTACCGCGCCAATGCCTTGGCCGGAGCCCCAGATGTCTTTCCAGGCTTTGGTATTGCCCTCATGAAAATTCATCGTCGATAGATCGCCCTCCGGCAGATGATCAGGGTCCAGCCCCGCTGCCCGGATGCTGGGTTTGAGGTAGTTGCCATGCACACCGGTGAACAAATTAGAATAGACAATATCATTGGCGTAACCATCAACAATGGCTTGCTTGTAAGCAGGCGCGGCGTTGGCTTCCTCGGTGGCAATGAAAGCCGAGCCAATATAAGCCAGATCAGCCCCGCAAGCCTGTGCGGCAAGCACCGCGCCGCCATTGGCGATAGCGCCTGATAGCGCAATGGGGCCATGAAACCATTCGCGAATCTCCTGCACCAAAGCAAACGGGGAAATCACGCCGGCATGGCCGCCCGCCCCTGCCGCTACGGCGATCAGCCCATCAGCACCTTTATCAACGGCTTTTTTGGCAAACTCATTGTTAATAATGTCATGCAGCACAATGCCGCCATAGGAATGCACGGCATCATAAACATCGGTGCGGGCGCCTAGTGAGGTAATTACAATCGGCGCCTTATATTTCACGCAGAGTTCAACATCATGCAGCAACCGCTCGTTCGAGCGATGCACGATTTGGTTGACCGCATAAGGTGCCGCTGGCTTACCAGGATGGGTGGCATCCCACGCCGCCAGCGCTTCGGTGATTTTGATGAACCAATCATCGAGCTTCTCCTTCGGGCGGGCATTCAGCGCTGGGAAAGACCCCACCACCCCGGCAATGCATTGGGCGACCACCAGGTTGGGGTTGGAGATAATAAACAAAGGCGAGCCGATGACCGGCACGCTCAGACGGCCCTGAAGCACTTGCGGGAGAGACATAGTTGATCCTTAGTTGACGTTACCTATACGTCAACCATTGCCGATAATTACGCCGGTAGCAAATACCAACGCCCCGCCGAGTGCCACTTGCAGCGTGGCGCGGATTGGTGAGGTATCCATATATTTCCACCGGATCCAGGAAATAATTGATAATTCAACAATCACCACACCAATGGCCACAACCAATGCCGTAAACAAATGCGGGATCAAAAATGGTAAAGTATGCCCAAGGCCGCCCAGCGTGGTCATGGCACCGGTGATAATTCCCCGGTAAATCGGAGTGCCGCGGCCGGTTAGGCTGCCATCATCAGAGAGGGCTTCAGCGAACCCCATGGAGATGCCTGCCCCTAGTGAGGCTGCCAGGCCAACAACAAATGCCGCCATCGGGTGGCCGGTTGAGAAAGCGGCGGCAAAAATAGGGGCTAATGTTGAAACTGAACCATCCATTAACCCCACCAGGCCGGGCTGCACATATTGCAGCACAAATTGCCGCTCAGCGGTTTCATCCTCGGTTTTTCGGGCAATGTCGGTAAGGTTTTTGGCCTGCAATTCATCGGCACGGTGTTCATGGGCTTGCTCAGCCTCGGCCAGATCACCCAGTAATTTGCGGACCGAAGGATCAGTTGAACGGGAGGCTGCCAGACGATAGAAGTTAAGAGTTTCCCGTTCCATACTCTCAACCATCTGGCGAACATCGGCAATGCTGGGCTTAGGCAACTGCCACACGGCCTTACGTGAGAGAAAGCCACGCACATCCTGGCGGCGAATTAAAGGGATATGGTTGCCAAATTTATCCTTGTACAAATCAAGCAATCTATGGCGGTGTTCGCTCTCTTCAGCCGCCATTTCACTGAACATGGTGGATGAGGCTGGGTATTCCTCGCGCAACTGTTCAGCGATATCACTATAGATGCGGCCATCCTCTTCTTCGGACCCGATAGCCAACGCCAGGACCTCACGCTCGGACAATTCTGAAAATTCACGCATTTTAATCACTCCTACCGAAAGTCCATGTGGCGGTAGCTTGTTAGCTGGTCAAGCTGAAAATGCGAACTAAGAATGCGTCGCGTTGGCAAAAACCGTTGGTTTTCCGGTCTTTTCCGTGCGTTGTGGCGAACGCCAAAGCACGCCATACTCGTAACATTCATATGTGCGAGACGACTATAACAAATGTTGAACACTGAACTTTGCGCCTGCGGCAGTGGCCTGCGCGGGATCCGTTGCTGCGGTGCCGATTTTACGGCTGTGCCGGATGCCACCTCGCTCGAGATATTGAACCCCAAGGCTGTCGAGGCCACCAACCTATTCAACGAGAAAAATTTCCGGGACGCCGAGGCACTGGCGCTGAAGATTTTGGATATCGCGCCAAACCAGCGGGCCGCCCTGCGGGTACTGTTCGAGATCAGGCGGGCGGAAAATAAGCCGGGCGTGGCTGAGGTGCTGGCGCGGCGGCTGGCATCGATCCCTGCTGAAAGCAACGCGGTGGCGGCAGCGGCGCAGTTGCACCTTGCGCAAATGCTGGTGGCCCAAAGCCGCCATGCCGATGCCGAACCGGCCGCACAGGCGGCGGTCAAGCTCAGCCCGCGGGATGCCAATACGCATCATGTGATGGGGGTGGTGCTGACTGAAACCGGACAGGTGCATGCTGGTGAACGGCACTACCGTACCGCCATGCGGCTGCTCGGGCGCGATGATGGCACGGTGCTGGCGAATTTGGCCTGGAACTTAAAACTGCAGGGGCGGCTGGATGAGGCGGCGGGCATTTATGAGCAGGCGCTGGCAAACCGCCCGGATAACCCGCGCGGAATCGGCGGCTTTGCCCAGGTGGAAGCTGGACGTGGCCGGCTGCCGCAGGCGATGGTGCTGCTTGACCAGGCGTTGGCCACCTGGCCAAACGATCGCACGCTGCGGCTGCTGCGCGCCTTGGCGGATTTGCAGGACGAGCAGTTTGACGCGGTGATCGCCCGGCTTAATGGACCATTGGAAGGGCTGATGCCGCCGGAGTTGGCAGCGCGTGGTCAGGCGGCGCAACGGCTGGGGCACATTACTGATGCGGTGGCTGCGTTTGCGACAGCCAAGCAAATGCAGCGCGAACGTTATGGCCAGCGCTACGAGCCTGCGGCATTCTTGCAAAAAGCCGAAGCCTGCAAGGCATTTTTTACCGCCGACCAGATGCTCAACCTACCCCGCGCGGCGTCCGGCGATGGTCCGCAGCCAGTTTTTTTGCTGGGGTTTGCCCGCTCGGGCACCTCATTGCTAGAGCAGATGCTGGCAAAACTACCTGGTTTCGCGGCGGCTGATGGATTGGCCCCGGTCTCCGCCTTGGTCAGCATGGCAACCAAATTGGCCGCAAACGGTGCTGGTGCGGATTATCCGCAAGTGCTGGCCAACATCGCGGTCGGCGATGGCCAGATGATTCCCAGCCAATTGCGCGAACAATATATGGCCAATCTGAGCATTGCTGGCGTCATTCAACCGGATACGAAATTTATAATTGACCGCGCTCCCGATAATCATTGGCACCTGGGGTTGATCAAATTGCTGTTCCCAGACGCACCCGTAATCCATTTATTACGCCACCCACTCGATATCATGCTCTCGAATTTTGGCCAGGACAGGCGGCTTGAGGCAAATTGCGGCGTTTCAATGGTGGCGACGGCGCGGCACTATGATGTGAGCATGTCGATGATCAAGCATTATCGCGGCCAGTTGGCGCTGCGTTATCTGCCGGTGCGTTATGAGCCGCTGGTGTCCGATCCGCTGGCGGTGCTGCAAAACATCGTGAAATTCATTGGCGCAGCGCCGGTCAAGTTGCCCAGCAAAGCGGCATTGCGGATTAACGCGTTTCAACCAAGCCCAAGAATTCCGGCCCATGTGGCGGTGCAGCAACCACTGCACGAGCGCGGCGCATATCGCTACCGCGCCTATGAAGCGGCACTGCCACAATTATTCAACGAGGTCCGGCCGATATTGGAAGGGTGGATCGAGGCGTTGGGTTACGGGGCATCCGTATGAGCGGGCAAGCCATATTAAGCAGTGAAGAGCCGCTGAAGCCGGGCCAGCAACGCGTCGCGCTGTCTGATGTTATTTCGCAAATCTCCAGCATGGAGCAGCAAAACCGGCTGGACGAGGCAGAAAATCTGGCAAGCCGCGTGCTGGCGGCGGTACCTGAGCACCCGCATGTGCTGCATCTATCCGGCATCGTTTTATATCGTAAGGGCAAAATTGATGAGGCTATCGCGCGGATGGAAAAATCCATCGCGCTGGCGCCCAACGTGGCGCTGTATCCGCGCAATATGTGTGAAATTTATCGTGGCGCAGGGCGGCTGGATGACGCGGTGGCCTCAGGCAAGCGGGCGATTGAACTGGCGCCGGATGACAGCCGGGCCTATTTCAATCTGGCGCTGATCCATTACGAGCGCCTCGAGCTTGAAGAGTCGGTGCGGATTTGCGACCGCGCCCTGGCGCTCGACCCGAATTTTGCAGAAGCGCATTTTGAACGAGCCGAGGCGTTGCTGCTGGGTGGCAATATGGCCGAAGGCTGGGAGAGCTACGAATGGCGCTTCAAGCTGAAACAGGCCGAGGGCATGTTGCCCAAAACCGACAAGCCACAATGGGATGGCACGCCCCTGCCCGCCGGCAAGTTGCTGCTGGTGGCGGACCAGGGGTTTGGTGATTGCATCCAGTTTGGCCGGTTGATCCCTTGGGCGGCCAAAATCGCGCCAGCCCCGGTGCTGGCCTGCAGCGGCGATTTGACACCGATTCTACGGCAGATCCCGGGCATTGGACGGATGGTGACACGCTGGGAGCTGACCGGCGATTTTGATGCCTATATCCCGCTGTCAGGCCTGCCACGCCTGGCCAAAATTGCCCCCGGCAACGTGCCGTTGGGCGAAGGCTACCTAACCCCGAACCCCGAGCTGGTAGCACATTGGGGAGCACAGCTGGACCGGTTGGTGCCAAAGGGCAAGCGACGCATCGCGCTGGTCTGGGCAGGTCGTCCGACCCACAAGAACGACAAGAAGCGCACCCTGAAACTGGCGCAATTCGCGCCACTGCTGGCGCGTGAGGATATCGCGGTAGTGACCGTGCAGAAAGGCGAGCAGATTACTCAGGTAGGCAGCTATTACGGCAACGCCCCCCTTATTAATCTGGGCCCTGATATTGCGGATTTTGCCGACACCATGGCGATTTTGAAGAATGTTGAGCGGCTGGTCACCATTGATACCTCAGTGGCGCATGTGGCGGGCGCCTGCGGCATACCGGCTTCCATTGTGCTGCCCTATGCGCCTGACTGGCGCTGGCTGCTGGGGCGCGATGACACGCCTTGGTACCAGTCAGTCAGGCTGTTCCGCCAGCAGCGGCCCTATGAGTGGGGCGATGTCATGGAGCGGGTGGCGCGATCTCTCGACACGTGATCACGAAAATTTTTTGTCATATAAGTGAAATTTTACTGTCATGTTTTATTGAAATACGGCAACCTTAGCCCTTGATCGGAAAGGATGCTGGCGGGTGAAGCAATCGGAATACACATCCAAGCTCGACGAGTTTGACTATCTGATGAACGACCCGGAGGCTGAGCCGGCACCGGAGCGGGTTTGGGAGGTGCTGGCGGCTCTGTCGTTTCATGAGCTTTCCCGCAGTAGCACAACCGCTGACTAGGGTTTTAGCGGGAACGTAGTGCCCGTAACTAGCGTTAGACCAACCGCAGCATACTGATCAGGGCGGACACGCCGGCAAATCCAGCACCTACGTCCAGCGCAACAACCGCCCCGTGGTTGCCAAGCTTAGCCAAAATCAAAGCGGCCAGCGCAGCACCTGTTGCCTGGCCAAGCAGGCGCGATGTGGCAATGGTGCCGCTGGCAGCACCACTGCGCGGCTTGGGAGCGGAGGTCATGATCGTGCGATTATTCGGCGGTTGAAAAAACCCAAATCCGAAGCCGCACAGCATCATACGCCATATAACATTGGCATAGCCGGGGTGCGGCGGGAGATGGCTGAGCAGAAGCAGCCCGGCGGCAAGCACGCTGATCCCTAAAAAATTCAAAATCGCCGCCTGGTAACGGTCTGCCAAATGGCCGGAAATGTTGGTGACAAGCGCAATGGTCAGCGGCCATGCCATGATCAGCAGACCCGTCTCAGTAACGTTAAAGCCCAGAATGGTTTCAAAGTAGAAAGGTAGCGACACCAGCGCCAACATTTGCGCGGTAAAGCATGAGATCGACGTGCCAACCGACAGTGCAAATAGCGGGCGGCGCAATAAATCCACCGGCAGCAAAGGGGCCGGATCTGGCAGTTGCCTGAGCACTGACCAGGTGATGGCGATGATGCCCGTCAGTATTTCGGCCAGTGACAAAACCAAAGGTTCCGCATGGCTGAAGCTTTGGATGGTGGTGATCAGCATGGCGAAGGCAATGGCGGTGAGAACCGCGCTGAGAGCATCGAAGCGGCGCTTCACCAGATCGGTGGCCGGCAAATTGCGATAGCCCATTACCAACGAGATAATGCCCAGCGGCAAGTTGATGATGAACAGCCATTGCCAGGACGCGAAGCTCAACACGATACCGGCAAAACTTGGTCCCATGGTGGAGCCAACCGCCACAACCATGGAATTGAGGCCGATGCCCCGGCCCAATTGGCTATGCGGAAAAATATACCGGATCAGTGCGGTATTTACGCTCATGATGCCCGCCGCGCCAACGCCCTGCACAATGCGCGCGATGGTGAGGGTGGTGATGGAGTTAGCCAGCACACAACCCAGCGAGGCGAAAATGAAAACCACAATGCCGGTCAGATACACCACCCGGTAGCCAAAGATTTCCGCCAACGCCGCAAGCGGCAGAATTAGCATGACGATTGCCAACTGATAGGCGCTGACGATAGCGACTGAATCAGTTGGCGTGGCGTGAAGATCAGTAGCGATGGTAGGCAGAGCGACATTCGCAACGGTCTGATCCATGACCGTTAAAATGACCGTGATAAGCACTGCCGCCAGGGCAAGGGTTCTTTGCGGCTTTGGCAAACCGTCTGCGTATATCAGCCTGTCCGCCACCGATGCATGACCTTATCCAAATAGTCTCAATACCGACACCAGGGTTTAGCGCCCGGCGTAATAACCCTTACAAAATCATCATTGCAGCACACGCATCTTTGCAAGGCCGGTGCCGAGTGCCTTTCCGGTCCAGATGATTGTGATTACTGCAAACCCGATGGCGGCAATCGTGAGCGGAATCACCGGCACCAGAAACAAGATGAACACCGAGGCGTGGTGCGCGATGAGTTGCCCGGCCAGCAGCGGGCCGCTGATGGCACCGATACGGCCAATGGCATGGGCAAATCCAGCGCCACGTGAACGGATGGCGGTAGGGTAGAGCATGCCGGCAAATGAGCTCATACCAACCTGAGCACCGAGAATGCTGAAGCCGATCATGAATACCAGAAGATGAATCGTAGCAGGCGCAGTGTCAGGGATACCAATCAAGGTGGTGATGACGCATCCAATCGCGGCATAGAGCGCCAGCACGATCGGCCCAATTAAATCAAGCGCCGGGCCGATCAACAACCCGCCAACCACCCCGCCTACATAATACAGCGAAACCGTATCCGCCGCCTGCGTTTTGGTGAAACCGATATCGTGCAGGACAATGGCCAGCCAGCTATTAACAAAAAAATTCACCAGCATAATCGAAATAAACACCAGCCACAAAAACGGTGTCACGAGCTTTAATTTATCGGCGAACAAGAAGCTGATAGAGAATTTTTTGGCTTTGGTCTCATTCAGGATGAAGGTCACGTTTTGCGGGATCGCAAGCTCAGGAGCAAGCTTGCCCAGCCATTTGCGAATTTCAGTGTCATTTTTGCGATCAAGCGACAGAAATTTAAGAGATTCCGGTAACTTAAAAAACACCAGCGGCAACACGATCATCGGGATAAGGCCACCAACAAAAAACAGCTCATGCCAGTCACCACCGACCAACTGCGCACTAACGATACCCGGCAAAATGCCGCCAAACGTGATGCCCATGAAAGCATAAGTGGTAAAAGCCGCACGAATTTTTTTCGGCAAAAACTCCGCCATCATGGCGGTGACGTTCGGCAGCAAACCACCAAGGCCAAGGCCGGTCGCGAATCGCAGCCAAAGCAATGAGGTGAAATCAGGGGCGAATCCACAGCCGAAGCTGGCGATGCCGATGATGAAACAGGCGATGATGATACCGCGCTTGCGGCCAAAACGGTCGCCGTAAATGCCGCTGGTGAGAGCACCGACCAGCATGCCGAGCAGTGCTGCACTAAACACCGGAGCCATGGCAGAGCGCACCATGTGAAAACTGGACACAATACCTGGGGCCGCCAGACCAACAACGCCAAGGTCATAACCATCTGAAAGCATGGCGAGGAAGCAGATGAAGAAGATCAGCATTGTGAACCGGCGAACCGGCAGATTATCAATAACCGTACCGATATTAAAACTATTTTCAGTGTCCATTTTCGTCCCTCAAGTATATTATTAGTGGTTTGTGGTCTCGTACTTGCTGTGCCCGACCGCATTCGAGCCAGGAAAAATCAGGGATTTGACAACCACCGGCACCGAACCGGACCCTTCAAGCATTTTCCCAATATCGATGAAATCGAATTTTTTTGAAATAATACCATCAATCGAAACGACCTTGCCACGCGTATGCAGCTCTTCGGCAAAATGCAAGCCGATCAAGCCACCAATATCGCAGTCGCCCACCAGAATCAGCGGTTGGGCATTGGCAATCTGGCAGGCAAAGCCAGCCGCAACGCCACGGCAAAAGGCTTCAAGGCGTACGAATGTGGCAGAGCCTTGCCATGAATAGCCAAGGGCAAAGGCCTGTGTGGCATCGATAACACCCGAGGTTGCGATGGCACGGGTAATATCCGCGGCAATCGCTTCAGCGTTGATATCACCGTTTAGCAGGGAAGGTGTCAGCATGATGGTGGGCACGTTGCGCAACGGCAGGAAATCAAGATCGGAGACAAAAATCGTCGAGCCGCTGACCTGCACGGTATATTGCGATGCGCCAATGACCGTAGCGCGAATGCCTTGGGCGACGGGCACCACCTCGGGTCCCCACGATTTAACCTTCCGGGCGATATTCTGCGCCAACCGTAAGCCGAGGTCGCCATGGTCGGTGCTGGCGCGCTGATAGACATATTCAGAGACACCGCCTGAAAAAGTTATGAATGATGGACGGGCCGAGGGTGTAAGTGGCGCTAAACGCAACAGGCCTGAGACCGGCTGGCTTACCACACCAGCTTTGATGGCTTCCATGAGATGATCGGTCATCACATCGGCCATGGTGTCGAGGTCAGCCGCACTTACAACAGCGCCTATGGTCAGCATGATCCCGCAAGCCTCGGCGATTTTGCGTCCCGCCGGTTCCAACCGGGTAAGCCGACCAGCCTCATCAATAGCGATCAACCGCGCGCCAATGTCGATGGCGGTAAACTCCCGCACCTCACCTTTGTAACAGCGGGCGAGCTTGGTGGTGCCACCGCCGATATCGATGTTCAACACGTCATGCGCAGCGTTGACCGACAAAGCCACGCCACCCGCGCCATGGGCGGCGAGGATCGCTTCCATGCCATCACCGGCGCTGATTGAGACGAATTTTCCAGCCGCCTTGGCAAAAATATCTGCGATGGCGCGGGCATTGTTACGCCACACCGCCGTGCCAGTCAGGATCAGAGCGCCGGTGTCGATCGTATCGAAATCAATGTTGGCGCGTTGATACTGTGCTTCGAAAAAATTTTTGAGTGCGGCGGTATCAATGTCGTTTTCCCCGACATAGGGGGTGAGAAGAATTGCTGATTCAAATAAAACTTCGCGTTGAGCGACAATATAATGCGAGTCAACCCGCTCCAGCGTGATGCGGGAAAATGCCAGATGCGTGGTGGAGGAGCCGATGTCGATGCCGACGCTGACAATCTGGATTTCATCTTCATCGACAATGCTGCGCCGGGCATTGGTGAAAAACAACCGGCCGCCGACAGGGTTATCCATCGGCGCACACGGCATTTTTACGAAAACAAGCCTTCACGCCCAAAGCCTAGACCGGCTTTTCGTAAAGCTTCGGATCCATCCGGCACACTACCCCTTCTTCCTTCAAACGCGCTTCATATTCCTGCCGGATGAAGGGATCTTCCTGCCAGTACGCAATCGCGCTGCCGCCATCTTGCAATTCCATTGCGGTATAGTCGGTGTGGGGCGCGCCCGGCGGGCCTGGGTCGCGGCCTGGCGAGTGCGGGCCGAACCAGGCGGTAAGGCGGAATGGCTCTTTTGAGACACTGAAGTGCTGATGATACCAGCGCGCACCACCGGGAGCGGCTGTCACCATGCCGCCGGCTTCATAATCCAGGCGCCGCACTTCAGAGCCCTTGCCGTCTTTCCAGGGGGTCGGGCCCAGACGCTCCGGCCAGGTATAGGTGTAGCCTTTGCCTTTCACGCAGATCAGCACAGCAGCGGATGTGTGGGCATGAGCTTTGGAATAACGGCCATTTTCATGCTGGCCGATCCAAAGATAAAAACTGTTATTGGTCATGAAGGGCTCAACACGGCGATAACCGGGCGAGCGGCGATTATCGAGCGGCAGATCGCAATTGACGGCATCGGGCACCAGGTTCGTACGGCGCATCGCCAAGCCACGCACCGGATCGGGTTCGATGTCATCGCGCGGCTTATAGAAGTTATCATCTTCGCTGAAGCGGTCTTTAAAAACATAAGGATTGTTGAAAACGGCTTCGATGTTATTGAGCGCGTTGATCACCACCGGCGCTGTGGTACCGCCGAGCAGCAAGGCGGGTGCGGATGAGCCGTTGACGATACGATGCATTGCATTCATCGGAATCGAGAACATTGAGCCTTGCTGCCATTCAAAAATATGCCGCTTAGACTCAGTCTCGAGCCAAACTTCGGTGGTGCCGCGGCCTTCCAGCACAAGGTAGATTTCTTCGTACATGTGTTTTTCAGGGTGCAGTGCGCCCGAGCCTGGTACTTCAACCACATAACAGCCCCATTTCCCTTCAGTACCGAACAACTGAACATATGAGCCGCGGCCGCCGGTGCGTTTCCAGGGTAAGAGCGGTAGGTTTTGTGCTTTATTGATACCCAATTCGCGGAACACCGGAATGCCCTCGCCTGCCATGAATTCATCATATGGCGTGGCAAGTTTTTTAAACGTGCCGTATCCAGCTTTGGCAACCTCGCCGGTGGGTTCGTGCCAATGTTGTTGGCCAGTGACGTCATGCGGCATTTTCTATCCTTTTCCCAAGTTGCGGTTGGTCAACCAGCCAAGATCAACGAGTCCGGTGTACCAAAAGAAAAAGTCAAACCCGCGGGACGGAAACGGAATCCAAAACCTTATCGTTTTTACTGATCCTGCAAGCCTATTTTTAAATCCGCGATGACTTTCCTAAATTCTTAAAGTTCACAATACGAACATTTGTTATGAGAAAGTTACTCAACCAGCCAGAGACTGTCAACGCCCACCCCGCCGGTGCAAAAAGACACAGGAGAAATGTCAGCGCGATAATCGTGAGAGAATAGCATAACACTTGGAGGTCCGGGCCGGAATCGAACCGGCATACGCGGATTTGCAGTCCGCTACATCACCACTCTGCCACCGGACCGATGCTTGGGTTCAGAAGGTGTATATCCCCGCCGGGGCGTTGCGGGTCAAGTGTCACCGCCCGGGCGGTTGAATTTCTAGCGCGCGGTTCGCTATAAGGTAACCAGTGGCTCACCCCAGCAAAGGTTTTCGATGACCGAATTTTCCTCCGACACCGCCATTGCACGCGCCCATATGGTCGATAGCCAGGTTCGGCCCAATCGGGTGAATGACACGCGGGTCATCACCGCAATGCGGAATTTGCCGCGCGAGGCCTTTGCACCAGCCGGCAGCAAGCCCTACGCCGATGCTCCCATTGCGCTGGAAGGCGGGCGGCAAATGATGCCGCCACTTTTAATTGCGCGGCTAACCCAACTGGTTTTGGCCCCCAGCCCGGCGCATATTTTGGTAATCGGCGCTGGCACTGGCTATAGCGCCGCGATTTTGGCCAGCAGTGGGGCTGCGGTCACCGCGCTAGAATTTCCGGCCATTGCCAGCCCCGGCCCGGTGCCTGTGAATGTTACCATGGTCACCGGGCCGCTAACCGCCGGTTGGCCGGCGGCTGGCCCGTATGAAGCCATTTTGATTGAAGGGGCCGTACCGGAAATCCCTGAGACACTGGCATCGCAACTCACGCCGGACGGTAAGGTGATTGCTATTTTAACCGATAAAACCGCCAATGGCGGCAATTTGACATCTCTCGGGCAGGTGGTGGTCGCGCAGCGAAGCAGTGGCGGCTTTGCCATAACCACGATGTTCGACTGCACCGCGCCTAGCCTGCCGGCCTTCAAACCGGCACCCGCCTTCGTTTTTTAAGGCCTGGCGTGAGGTGCCTGCGCCAGCCGGGCCTGGCCAAATTGATTGGTTTGAGGTTTTCGCGCATGGTTGAAACGACCCTACCCGATACGCATTGCCTTAAGGAACTTTGAATGACCGTTCGAATGATCGCCCTGATCGGCATTGCCGCGTCGCTACCCTTGTCCGCCAGGGCGGCCACTCCGCAACCCAGCGCCGACGGGCCGCCCACCACATTGGTGCAGGCGCTATCCGAAGCCTATGCCAATAACGCGACTTTGCAGGAGCAGCGCGCCAGTCTGCGGGCCACCGATGAGGGTGTACCCACCGCTATGTCAGGCTGGCGGCCCACAGTTTCCCTGACCGGAAGTTTTGGTCATTCATCTCAAACGGTTAAGCAAAATACGCAGCAATTCAACTTACAAACTCAAAGTTATGTCCCCACCAAAAACCGATTGATTGAAACCGGCAATCCGGAGACAGCCCAAGTCACCCTCTCGCAGCCGATATATAGTGGCGGGCGCGTGATTGATGAAACCAGGCAGGCGAAAAATTCCGTCTATGCCGCCCGTGCCCAATTGCTGGCCGCCGAACAATCGGTATTCCTCAATGTGGTAAGCGCCTATGTCACGGTTATTACCGATACGCAGGTTCTGGCGCTCGATAAAAACAACCAGACGGTGCTGGAGCGGCAACTGCAAGCCACTCGTGACCAGTTCAATGTGGGTGAGATCACGCTCACCTCAGTCGCGCAGGCGCAAGCCTCTTTGGCGCAGGCGGTGGAGCAGGTGGCCGTGGCCGAGGGCAATTTGCAGATCGCGCGGGAGAATTTCCGGCAATTGGTGGGGGAATATCCCGGCAAGCTGACCTCACCGCAGCCGCTGGCCTTGCCGGTTGCCTCCAAGGATGCCGCAGCACAGGCCGCGCTCACCAATAATCCGAACATCATTGCCGCCAAATTTGCTGATGCCGCCTCAAAGGATGCGGTGGACGTGGCCTATACGGCGTTACTGCCGGTGATCTCGGTGCAAGCTTCCGGTTTCACCGAGTCTGACCCCACTGGTGCTGGCAGCAGCATTCGGGGGGGGTCGGTACTCGGCCAGTTAACCGTGCCATTGTATCAGGGAGGTTCAGAATATGCCGCTATCCGCGCCGCCCGTGCGAAAGAGCAGCTAAGCTTCGCCACGGTAACCGACCAGCAGCGCTCGGTGTTCGCGCAAGCCACTCAGGCCTGGGAAGCGCTGGTAGCCTCGCGGGCGGCGATTGTAAGCACCAACTCTGAGATCAAGGCCAACGCCATCGCCCTGGATGGTACTGAACGAGAGGAGATTGTGGGAACCCGCACCACCCTGGATGTTCTGAACGCGCAGCAATTATTATTGAATTCGCAGGTGCAACAGGTACAAAACATAGCGACTCTGGTGAATAATTCGTACACAATAGCTGCAGCCATTGGCAGGCTGACCGCCACAGACCTAGGACTTCCCGTGAACCAGTATGACGACCTGCAATATTACCGCGCCGTAAAATATGCCGGATTTGGTACCGGAGAATCCGCGGACAGTCATGCAGGAATTGCACCGGACGGAACATTGCTGCATGTGAAACAATCTCAAGTGGCTCCCTGAAAGACAGATAAAATGACACCTAACAGCGACCAACCCATTCATAGCGGCCCTGGCGAACCCTCGATGGAGGATATTCTCGCCTCTATTCGGCGTATTTTAAAGGATGAGGCGGTTCCACCGGTTGAAGGCGAACCCGAAGAAGATGTTCTGATGCTGGATTCCAGTATGGTTGCCAGCCCGGTTGATCTATCCTCCGCGACCATGCCGCCCACCGCTGAAGACTCGATGCCGCTATCAGGCCTGGCACGTGAGCCTGGGCGCTTTGCCTCGGAGCCATCACCTTTTGCCGCACCATATGAGCCAAACATTGATATAAATAAGCCTTTCCAGCCAATGCCGCTGCCTGATCCGCGGTTTTCGGCTTCACCAGCGGAAGCGCCGGCGGAATCTGCGACGGGCAATTTGCCGACATGGCCGGCCACAGAAACACCGGCAGCCACGGAGCCAGCGGGTTACCGCCCGCTGGGCGCAGCACCAGCACCTGGGATGCCGGTGTTTGGGCATCGGACGGTCCCCGACTTCCCTTCGATGGGCGGCGCAATTCCGCCTTCCTACACACCGTTGCCATTTCCAGAACCGCCGCCCATTAACCCTGGCACCCCGGCTCCAGCAGTGTTTGGCAGCAAATTCAGCCCGAATTTGTCTAACCTCAGCAACCTGCCTCCGAATCTGCAGCCAATTGAGGAAAACACCCAGTCAACGACCCCCGACAGCACGGCGGCAGAAGCCCCCGAGCCAATGCTAACGCCTGTGGAGACCCCCATGCCGGAACCAAGTGAAAATTCTATCACCGCGCCTAAAAACCTAATTGATGACCAAGTATCAATTGCTGCCGCCAGCGCCATCGGCGCCATGGTGCGCAGCATTTCGGTAGAAAAATCAGTGGCCGTTAGCCGTGGTGGCGCAACCATCGAGGATATGGTGCGCGAGGAAATCCGCCCGTTGTTGAAAGCCTGGCTGGATAGCAATCTACCGAGCCTGGTGGAGCGGGTGGTCCGCACGGAAATCGAAAAGGTGGTTAGCCGCAGCCTGGATTGAGCCACCAGTAACATTCAAGGCTGGCCTGCCTCGCCAAATTGAATTTGGTAGGGTTATAAGGCCAGCCATGAATGACGCATTACAAAACGTGACCCTGGACAAGCATTTTGACGCCACCGGGCAGGAATCCCGGTTGTATGCCGGGTGGGAAACTGCCGGTGCTTTTGGCGCGCATCCGGAATCTAATACAGCGCCGTTCAGCATCATGATCCCGCCGCCGAACGTGACCGGTAGCCTGCATGTGGGCCACGCGCTGACCATGACCCTGCAGGATATTCTGGTACGGGTGCGCCGGATGCAAGGCCGCGATGTGCTCTGGCAGCCCGGTACCGATCACGCGGGCATTGCCACCCAGATGGTTGTGGAACGTTTGCTGGATTCAGAAAAAACCAGCCGCAAGGACATTGGGCGCGATAAATTCCTTGAACGTGTCTGGCAATGGAAAGCCGAGTCCGGCGGCAGCATCACCAGCCAGTTGCGCCGCTTAGGGGCTTCGCCAGACTGGGGGCGTGAGCGCTTCACGATGGATGAAGGTCTCTCCAAAGCGGTGCGCGAAGTGTTCGTGCGGCTGCATGGCGAGGGCTTGATCTACCAGGATCGCCGGTTGGTGAACTGGGATCCGAAATTACAGACCGCCATTTCCGACCTGGAAGTTGAGACCAGAGAAATGAAGGGCAGCCTTTGGTATCTGCGCTACCTGGTTGAGGGCGGCGGGGAGATCATCGTGGCGACCACCAGGCCGGAGACTATGCTTGGGGATAGCGCCGTGGCGGTGCATCCAGAAAACCCGAAATATAAAAGTCTCATTGGCAAATTTGTGCTGCTGCCGCTTACGGGACGGCGGATACCGATTGTTGCGGATGAGTATGCCGACCCTGAAAAAGGCACCGGGGCGGTGAAAATCACGCCCGCGCATGATTTTAATGACTTTGAAGTTGGCAAACGCCACAACCTCCCCTCACCTTCCATTCTGGACCGGCAAGGCCGCATTAGCTTGACCGAAATTGGCGAGGTGCCAGAGTTTGTGAAGTCACTGGAAGGGATGGACCGGTTTGCCGCCCGCAAGGCGATTGTGGCGGAACTTGAAGCACAAGAGGTGCTGGAAAAAATCGAGCCGCATACCAACCAAGTACCGCATGGTGATCGCTCCGGCGTGGTAATTGAGCCACTGTTGACGGTGCAATGGTACTGCAACGCCGGCGTGCTGGCCTGCCCTGCCATTGCGGCGGTGGAAACCGGCAGAATCGAGTTTGTGCCCAAGCAATGGGAAAATACTTTTTTTGCCTGGATGCGAGATATTCAACCCTGGTGCATCTCCCGCCAGCTTTGGTGGGGCCACCGGATACCGGCCTGGTATGGACCTGATGGCACAGTTTTCGTAGCGCATGACGAAGCGGGCGCGCAGGCCAAGGCCGACACGCATTATGGCGAGCACCGCGAGATTACCCAGGATGAGGATGTGCTGGACACCTGGTTCAGCTCTGCGCTGTGGCCATTCTCAACGCTCGGCTGGCCAGACCAAACCGTGGAATTGGCGAAATACTACCCAACTGACGTGCTTGTGACCGGCTTTGACATTATCTTCTTCTGGGTCGCCCGGATGATGATGATGGGACTGCACTTTATGGGCGACGTGCCGTTTAAAAAAATCTACATCCATGGCCTTGTACGTGATGAGCGCGGCCAGAAAATGTCGAAATCCAAAGGCAATGTCATCGACCCGATCAGCCTGATCGAGGAATTTGGGACTGACGCATTGCGCTACACGGTGGCGGCATCGGCTGGGCCAGGGCGCGATGTGAAATTGGGCAAGGCGAAGGTGGAGGCCAACCGCAGCTTCATCACCAAGCTATGGAACGCGGCGCGGTTCTGCGAAATGAACGGCGTTAAGCCGAACCCGGATTTTAATCCAGCTTTGGCAAAACTACCACTCTCACGCTGGATTTTGGAAGCCAGCAACAAGGCGATTGCCGATGCAACGGCGGCGGTGGATGCCTTCCGGGTGGATGATTATGCCTTCACCGTGTGGCATTTCGTCTGGGGCGATTTTTGTGACTGGTTTCTGGAGTTTGCCAAACCTGCCTTTGCCGGTGGCGGCGATGATGCAGCAGAAATTCGCGATGTGGCAGGCTATGTGTTGGGTGTTTTGCTGCGGTTGATGCACCCCATTACACCGTTTGTAACCGAGGAGATATGGGACCATTTCAGCTACGGTGCCGAATGCTCGCTGATCTGCGCAAGCTGGCCGCACCCGGCTGAGGTGCGCGATGCAGCTATGGCAACCGCCGATGTTGCCTGGGCCATTCAATTGATTTCCGAAATCCGCACGGTGCGTTCCGAGATGAACGTGCCGCCCAGCCAGAAATCGCCGGTGCTGCTGAAAGATGCCTCGGCGGAAACTCTGGCGCGGGCGGCGGCTTGGCAGGAAGCTATTTTTCGAATGGCGCGGGCGAGTTCCGTGGCTGAATTAGCGGGCGAAATTCCGCGCGGCTCCGCCCAGGCAGTGTTGAATGAGGCAACCATTGTTCTACCGCTGGCGGAATTGATTGATTTGGATGCCGAGCGCGTTCGCTTGACCGGCCTGCGTGGCAAAGCAACGGCGGAGCTTGATAAGGTCAATGCAAAACTGGCCAACGAGGATTTCGTCAAACGCGCCCCTGAAGCGATTATCGTCGAAAATGAAGAGCGCCGCGCAAGTTTTTCAGCCGAGATTATCCGACTTGATGCTGCCCTAGGACGGATCGCATGACCACGGATGTGATTATCTCGCTGAACTGGAATTCGGCCTATAATTCGGTGCGCGGCGTGATGGTGCATTTGGGCGTTGCTTGGCGGCAGATGGGCCTGGAGATGATCGAGGTCGATATCGGCGCTCCCGGCTGGAATGATCAATTGCGCGATTTACTCAATACCCGCCGCGTGCGGTTTGTAGTGAGCACTGCGGGAATTGGGCTGAATATCGGTATGGATGGTGAAAATCTGTGGGCAAAATTGCGCCTGCCGGTGTATGTGCTGCATATCGACCATCCGATTTATTACGCGGCCCACCATCGCACACAACCAAAAACTGTTGTGATGGGCTACATCTTCCGCGACCATGCGCTGTATCAGGCGAGCGACGTTAAGGCTGATAATATCGTCACCACCATCGATTACGGTATCCCGGATTTGCCCGTGCCTTCGATGAAAGAAGTCCAAGCGCAGGGCCGTCCGCGCATCGTGTTTGCAAAAACTGGCAACTCACCTGAGGTTTTGGCGAATATGTGGCGTGGTGCGCCGCAGTTGGAGCGCATTATCCATGACGTGATGGATGAGCTGGCATTGGCCGAAAAAGGCAACGTGTTTGTCGCTGGTATTCATCCGCTGGTGCAGCGTGTGGCCGCCGCGCACCGGCTTGACCTGCAACCGTTTGACCTGATGTCGCGCTTTCTCATTGCGCAGATCGATGATTATAGCCGCCGCCTAAAAAGCACTTCGATTGCCAAAGCCATTCTGCCGTTCGAGGTCGACGTATTCGGCGGGGCCTGGGAACATATTGATACCAGCAACGCCAAAGCGCGCTTCCACGGACCATCGGACTATGGCGTCGTGGAAAACAGTCTTATCGGCGCCACTGCCAGCCTGACCATGCACCCGAATACCGACCTTGGCGCGCATGAGCGGTTTTTTCTAGCGCTAGGTGCTGGCAGCATGCCGGTCACGGACCGCAATGCCTATATCGAACAGGCTTTTCCTGAGCTTCTACCTTATACGTTTGACTTCACGCCGGGCAGCGTCACGACCGCGGTGGAACGGGTTGTCAACAACCCCAAAGCGGCTCTTGAACTTGCCCGTGCAACGCGCGAACGTGCGCGGCCAATATACGGCATGGAACAGACCGCTGCAAAAATTGTCGAAATCATGCAATCCGCCGCCTTCCTGTTCACTACACCAAAGCCTGAGCAAAATTTTTTCGTACCGTGAAGTTTTAAAATAAAGGACGCCACAATGCCAAAAATCTGGGACAAATCCCGCCTGCCATCACGCCACGTTACTATCGGGCCAGACCGTGCACCGCATCGTTCATATTACTATGCCATGGGGCTGGGCCAGGAAGAGATCGACCAGCCGTTCATCGGCGTGGCGACGTGCTGGAACGAGGCTGCCCCTTGCAACATAGCGCTTTCGCGCCAGGCGCAATCAGTTAAGCGTGGTGTTTCTGAGGCGTTCGGTACGCCGCGTGAATTCACCACCATCACGGTGACAGATGGCATCGCGATGGGCCATCAGGGCATGAAATCCTCGCTGGTTTCGCGGGAAGTAATTGCTGATTCCGTTGAACTCACCATGCGCGGCCATTCTTACGATGGACTAGTGGGGGTTGCCGGATGTGATAAATCATTACCAGGCATGATGATGTCAATGCTGCGGCTGAATGTGCCATCGGTGTTCATGTATGGTGGTAGCATTCTGCCTGGCCGCTTCCAAGACCGCGATGTGACGGTGGTGGATGTGTTTGAGGCCGTTGGCCAGCACGCTGCTGGCAAAATGTCTGATGAAGATCTCTATAAGCTTGAATGCGTTGCCTGCCCCTCAGCTGGCGCATGCGGCGGTCAGTTTACTGCCAACACCATGGCAATGGTATCAGAAGCTATCGGCCTGGCCTTGCCCGGCTCAGCCGGTGCGCCTGCACCTTATGAGGAACGCGACCGGTTTGCGGTTATGTCAGGCCATGCCGTAATGAATCTGATTCAGAAAAACATTCGCCCGCGTGATATTTGCACGCTCAAAGCGTTTGAAAATGCCGCCGTACTGGTGGGCGCAACAGGAGGTTCCACCAACGCCGCGTTGCATTTACCAGCCATGGCGAGTGAAGCCGGCATACGCTTCACGCTTGATGACGTAGCCGCCATCATGCGCCGTACACCTTACATTGCGGATTTGAAGCCGGGTGGGAAATACGTGGCACTCGATGTGCATAACGTGGGCGGCATTCCAATAATCATGAAGTCGCTGTTCGATGCCGGTTTGCTGCATGGGGACTGCTTGACCGTAACCGGCAAGACATTGGCCGAGAATTTGGAAGGGGTCGTATTCCCGGAAAATCAAGATGTGATTTATCCGGTATCACGCGCAATCACCAAAACAGGCGGCGTGGTCTCGTTAAAAGGCAATCTGGCGCCTGACGGCGCAATTGTGAAGGTGGCGGGACTGAAGCAGCAGATTTTTGTTGGCACCGCACTTTGCTTTGACTGCGAGGAAGATGCTTTTGCCGCCGTGCAGGCGCGGGCCTATAAAAAGGGCGATGTCATCGTCATCCGTTATGAGGGGCCGAAGGGCGGGCCAGGGATGCGTGAGATGCTCTCCACCACCGCTGCTATCTATGGCCAGGAGATGGGCGAGCATGTGGCCCTCATTACCGACGGCCGCTTCTCAGGTGCCACGCGCGGTTTTTGTGTTGGCCATGTCGGCCCGGAAGCCGCCGTCGGAGGGCCGATCGCATTGCTGAAAAATGGCGATAAAATCACGCTAGATGCGATTGCCGGAACGATGAATGTCGATTTGACTGACGATGAGTTTGCTGCGCGGCGGGCTGAATGGAAACCGCGCAAAACAAACTACAATTCCGGTGCTATTTGGCGTTTTGCACAAAATGTCGGACCGGCGCATCTGGGAGCGTTGACGCACCCCGGCGCAGCAGCCGAAACCCATTGCTACGCGGATATTTGAGACCAAGCTGCATAAACCGAAGCACGAAGCCTCTCGAACGCATCGCGCTTCGGTTTATTATTAGAGATGCTACAACACATCGTAACCGGCCAGGACAAGTGACATTTCTAACACTGCCAGCACCATTGAGAGTCCAAGCAGAGCATATCTAAAAATGCGATGCTTGATGCTCCACGACCCTAGCAACAAAAACACTACCACCACCGGATAAACTAGCCTGAGCGCGTTGAAAAAATAACCAACACCGGTGACATTGAACCACAAATATCCGAGCCAGATACAGGCACCAGTCCATACCAGCGGTTTTTGGGGAAATCTGTGTGCAGCGATTGCAATGGCAGCCAAACTTGCCCAGAAAACCAGCCAGCCGAGCATATATTGGAATGCGATGTCGATGCTGTTGCGACCATCTGCGGTTACAAGAAAATTCCTGTGTTGAATGCCGTTAACCGCGTGTTGGACAAACACAAAGACAACAAAATACCAATTGATATTAAAAAAATTCATCAGATGCTGTGAAAAATTTTCAGGCTGTTGCGCCCATGCCTGCTGCATAATTATGAAAGCGATCGGGTTATGAAATTTTATTAATTGATAAATCATAAAACCGATGAGACCGCTTACTGAGAGAAGACCAAATAAAATCAGGCGTGGTACTCTCACCAACGGTCGTTTATCACTCAACCACTCATAACCGGCATCGCCACATAGCCCGGCTGCAAAAAACACCATCGCCGGTGCGGCAGCAGTGCCTACGCCGCACCATACAGCCGCACGGAGCTTGCGGCCGCTTATGTAATGAGTCAGGCTGAGCAACGCGCATAAATTGGCTAGCCCAGTGGCATAGCCCATAAAAATAAAGCAGCAGGCTGGCCAAAGGGCAAAAAATAATGTGGCCCACGCAGCCGATGCCTCAGGTAAAATTTGTTCGGCGAGGCGATAAAATAGGTCGTTTGAACACAACCCAAAGACTAATCCTGGTAGAATAAAAACCCACGGCCCGCTGTTACCCAATAACAAGCTAAGACTGTGGGTTATTAACGGATACAGCGGGAAAAATGCAATGTTATGGTCTTGCGCGCTGCCGACTAATTGCGAACGATAACCGGTGAGCGCAATATTTTGGTATATTGATCCATCCATATTCAAAAATTTACCGCCAATCCCTGAACCGTGGGGATGAGGGCCTGTAGCCCAAAAAGTCGATAAAAGAATACCCAAAGGGGCGACAAGAAGAACCAGCAGGTTACCGAGCAAAACCGGGGAACGCTCGGGGAGTGCGTATAAATACCCCCCCAAGCGACGCATATTATGCTTTGTCTGCCTTCGCCTGAGCAGTCACCTGGGTGATGGTCGAGCGAATGATGCTAACCGTCACGTTCGGGGCTATTTCAACGTCTACCTCGGTGGAACCATCGGTCACTTTTTTCACAACGCCGACAATCCCGCCGGCTGTGATTACTTTGTCGCCCCGGGTTAAGGCTGACTGCTTGAGCTTTAGCTCCTTAGCCTGAGCCTGCTGCGGGCGGATCAACAGGAAGTAAAACACCACCATAATCAGCAAAATTGGGGCAAATTGGACAAGGCCAGCAATGCTGCTCGGGGCGGCGGCGGTAGCGGTTTGGGCGTAAGCTGATGAGATGAACATACTGGTTCCTGGTTGCAGTGATCTGCGCCGGACCATAGGGTGCGCCGCTCGCCAGTCAACAGGGGACAGAATTTAGATGGATGAGAGTTTGTTACGCCGGATCGCCGAGGCAATGGAGCGCTTGAGCCCGGCGGTGGCGAAAGTGCCAGATTTGGCCGGTGCCGATGCTTTTGTGTGGCACCCTAACCCGCCGGCGTTGCTGCCGGTGCCGAAGGTTTCGCGCGTGCCACTGGCACTGTTACAGGGAATTGAACAACAAAAAGAAATTTTGCTGGAAAACACCCGGCGCTTTGCCCACGGCCTGCCGGCCAACAACGCCATGCTGTGGGGTGCGCGCGGCATGGGCAAATCCTCGCTGGTTAAGGCTGTTCATGCCACCGTAAACGAGCCTAGCCCGGGCGCGATGGCGCTGATTGAAATCCACCGCGAGGATATCCGCACCCTGCCCGCTTTGCTGAATATTCTTCGCCCACAGCCCCGGCGCTGCCTGATTCTGTGCGATGATTTGTCGTTTGAGAAAGAGGATGCCGATTACAAAGCCCTGAAATCCGTGCTGGATGGCGGCATTGAAGGCCGGCCCGACAATGTGCTGTTCTATGCCACCTCAAACCGGCGGCATTTGATGCCGCGCGATATGATCGATAATGAACGTTCCACCGCCATCAACCCCGGTGAGGCGGTGGAGGAGAAGGTTTCCCTCTCTGACCGGTTTGGCCTGTGGCTGGGCTTTCATAACGGCAACCAGGAGCAGTTTTTCGCGATGATCGACGGTTATGCGGCTGCCTATAAACTGCCAATCAGCACCGCGGCATTGCATGCGGCAGCGGTGGAATGGTCAGTCACGCGGGGCGGACGTTCAGGGCGGGTAGCCTGGCAGTTTATTCAAGATGTCTCTGGTAGATTAGGGGTGACGCTTTTAAGCTAAGCTGCAATGTTCAACCTCTAGTTACAAAGTGAGGCTTTGCCCAATGACCAGCCGAAGAGGACTATTACGCGGCGTGGCCGGGGCCGGCGCTGCCTCAGCCATTGGGGCACCGGCAATGGCGGCGACAACCTTGAAATTACGCCTGCTGGAAACCTCGGACATTCATACGTTCGATGAAGATTATGATTATTTCCGTGACCAGCCTGATGAGACCGTTGGGCTGACCAAGGTGGCCGGCCTTATTCACGCAGCCAGGGCGGAGGTTAAAAATTCGCTGCTGTTTGACAATGGCGACATTATTCAGGGCAACCCGCTGGCGGATTATGTCGCACTACCGGGCAACTTTCCGGCGGATAAGGTGCACCCTACCATCCGGGCCATGAATTTACTGGGGTATGATGCCGCCACCGTGGGCAACCATGAATTCAACTATGGCCTGGACTTTTTTAATGCGGCTCTGGCGGGCGCCAGATTTCCGGTATGTTCTGCGAATTTTTTACAAGCTGACGGCACGCCTTATTTGAAACCATATTTGGTTTTGGAGCGAAGCCTGGTGGCCGATGATGGCCAAACGCATACGCTTAAAATTGGTATCATCGGGTTTGTAACCCCGCAGATTATGGAATGGGACCGCGCCCATCTGGCAGGGCGGGTTCAAACCGTTGATATTGTGGCGGCAGCGCAGCGTTACGTGCCTGAATTGCGCCGCCAGGTGGATGTGCTGATTGCGCTTAGCCATTCAGGCATCAACACCAGCCCGCGCCGGGGCGGTGATGAGAATGCCTCGTTTTACCTCTCCAACGTGCCCGGCATTGATGTGATTTTCACCGGCCATTCGCACCGGGTGTTTCCGGGGCCTGACTATGCCGGGCTAAAGGGGATTGACGCGGTGCGCGGCACTTTGAACGGCGTGCCCGCGGTTATGCCAGGGTTCTGGGGCAGCCATTTGGGCGTAATTGACCTCACACTGGCCGCCACTGGCAGCGGGTATCAGGTGGTTGATTTTACCTGTGAGACCCGCCCGATTGCCAGCCGCGATGGCCACACGGTAACACCGCTGGTTACTGATGACGCCGCCGTGAACGCGGCTCTGGCGCCTGAGCATGAGAAAACCCTGGCCTGGATTCGCCAGCCGATTGGGCAGTTAAACCGCCCGGTGAACAGCTATTTTGCGCTGATCGGCGATGATGCGTCATTGGCGTTGGTGAATGAGGCCCAGGCTTGGTATGCAAAGCCGTTGCTGGCCGGCACGCCGGCGGCAGCGTGGCCTTTGCTGTCAGCGGCGGCGCCATTTAAGGAGGGCTACCAGTCACCTGATAATTTTGTTGACTTGCAGGCTGGTACCATCGCCATAAAAAATGTGGCGGATTTATATATGTATCCCAATACAGTATGCGCGGTGCAGGTAACCGGCGCGCAACTGCGAGACTGGCTGGAGCACTCAGCCGAGGTGTTCGCCCGCATTGATATTAACAACCCTGCCCCGCAGCCGCTGTTGAACCCGCATGTGCCATCCTACGTGTTTGACGTGATTGCAGGGGTAACCTACCAGATTGATATTTCCGCCCCAGCCCGCTACGGCGCGCATGGCAAAATGAACCCCAACGCCCGGCGCATTGTGAATTTGCGCTATCGGGGGGTGATGGTGGCTGATGACCAGAATTTTGTGGTGGTAACCAATAATTACCGCGCTGACAGTGGCGGCGTGGTGCCCAAAGACCACCCGGAAGCGGTGGTGCTGCGTGCCCCCGACCAGATTCGCGACGTGATTGTGCGCTATATTCTGCAAAACAAGGTGATTGATGTGGCGGTCCCGCCGGTATGGTCGTTCGCACCGCTGGGTGCCCCGGTGAGCGTTACTTTTGAGAGTTCTCCCGCCGCCGCCAAATATCTGCTGGCGAGGCCAGGCATGACGAGACTGCAAGACAATGGTGACGGCTATGCGGTTTTTAGCCTTACGCTCAGCTAGCCCCGGCCTTGACCCGGCGCGTGGTTTCCGTTGAAAGAGGCATCAACCGGAGAGGTGGCCGAGTGGTTTAAGGCAGCGGTCTTGAAAACCGCCGTGCGTTAACGCGTACCGTGGGTTCGAATCCCACCTTCTCCGCCAGTAGGGCATTTGTG
>JAQNCT010000051.1 GCA_029077825.1 Acidocella sp.
ATTGGTGCCGCTGAATCGTAAATATCCGATCAAGGATTTGATCGCCGCCTGCAAGCGTTATCCCGCTGCCTCCAATGCCCGGCGGATTACATTTGAATATGTGATGCTCAAGGGAATTAATGATTCCGAGACTGACGCGCGGGCGCTGGTTTATTTAATCGCAGGGTTACCGGCGAAGGTGAATCTGATCCCGTTCAACCCCTGGCCGGGCAGCACTTATGAGACATCATCACCCGCCGCGATCCGTAAATTTGCCGATATCATCATGGATGCCGGCTATTCATCGCCGGTGCGCACGCCGCGTGGGCAGGATATTCTGGCAGCGTGCGGGCAGCTAAAATCACTGACGCAGCCAACAGGGTAGCAAACCGCCCCAACTTGTTTTTGATGAACCAATCACGTAAATCTGAAGTATGATTGGACGCGACCCGTCGAACATCGAGGCACTGGAACCCGAAGCCGTCACCAGGCTGAGAGGGGGGATGGTTGGAATCGAGCAGTCGTTTGACGCGCTACTGAGCCAGTTCAAGCTGGCATTACAGGAAATGCTTGATAAGTCATTGCGTACCGAGGCCGAAATGGCCGATTTACGGGCCCGCGTGCGCCGCGAGGTTGATGAAGCGCGCCTGTATGCCGTGCAAAAATTTGCCCGGGACGTGGTTGAGGCGGCTGAGAATATCAAACGCGGCATTGATAGTCTGCCAAAGCCTGAGCCGAGTGAACCTGAGGCCATTACCAAGATGCGAAGTGGCTTCGAGGGTATTGAACGCTCGTTTGTTGCCTTGCTGGAGCGCAACGGCATTGACCGCTACGACCCAACTGGCGCGCAGTTTGACCCGAACTATCATGAAGCGATGGCAGAACAGGAAACCACCGAGTATCCCGCTGGAACAATCCTGCACGCCTGGAGCCAGACATGGACGCTCAACGGCCGGCTGCTACGTCCTGGAATGGTGGTTGTCGCCAAGGGTGGCCCGCCTCCAACATTAAGGTTCGGCTAAAGCAATATCTGATCAGGTTGAACCGCAGTTTCAGCGTGATCGGATGAAATTGCTCGCCCAGACAAATCTTGAGCGTTTCCGATTGATCAGAAAACGCTCTAGGCGGCCTAGTTATCGCCGAGAATCATTTTTATTTTTGCAATCAGCGTGTCTTTTGAAGTCATGGCTTCCTCAAGCAAATTTGCCTGGGCCAGCATCAGCACATGCATTTCGAGCAGACCAACATCCTGACCGGTTTTCACCAGGCACGGCTCAAATCGCAACTCATCGCGCCGCCCCATCGCGAGCCTGAGTGCTGCTGCAATAGTAGTATTAGCTTCCAGTGTTAGCGGCTTGGAATCCAGATGCTGCGCCAATTCATGCAGGGAGCGCTTGATAAACACTTCGCGTCCAAAGGGCTGGCTGATGGCCGTAAGTAAAGCGCGCCGCGACAAAACACCAACAACTTTACCGCCAGCATGAGCAATAAATCCGGGTAGGGAGGGATCAGCCAAAAACTTCTTTTCAACGCTTCCCGCCGTATCGCCAAGGCTGACCACCTCGTGCCAAACGGAGAGTTGCCCGACTTTCGTGGGCGCCTCGCCGTGGCTCGAGCGCAGGAGCAACCCAAGGGCGGCCACCGCCGTCGCGGCAGAACTTCGCTGCATATCCATGGTAATACTGCTCACCCAACAGAGAAAACTATTGTATGATTAAGCGCAGGTCACACAAGGTACAGCAGGCGATAATGTTTACTTGTCATCAACAGGTCATAATTGAAAATATCATTATTTTTGCAGGCAGCCGCTGAAACGCCTTCAAAAACGCGGAAAAAACCCTGCCACGCTGGTCATTTCAATTGCGCCCTGCAGGGTCATCAGATAGCCATAGGCTTTCAAAACCTCATCTGTTTCGTAGGCACCTTCTGGCATTGGCACATTGGCACGCTTATAATGTTCAGGATATTTGGTGCGATAAAATACGGTACGGTGATGTGTCTCGGTAATCTGGTAGCGCTCGCGCTGGGCGTTCTGGAAGAACACCCGGTCTCCAATCACGGCAGCCGGTTTTGGAATGCGCCAGCGATAAAATAATGGGAAAGCCGGCCGCATGATCAGCCAGCAATTGGTATCCACATGCTGGAACTTATCTTCCTCTGGTTCGGTCACCGGCAGCACATTTCCTTCAATATCGCAGAAGGTACGCTTGCATGAAACCAGCGGCGTTCCGGAGGCCTGTTGCGCTTCAACCAACTTGGCAAGATGATCAGGGGCGTACCAATTATCGGCGTCCAGATAAGCCACAGCGTCAAATCCATAGGAATCCGCCAGCAGCCCGCCGATCATCCGGGGGGTGTTGCCGTAGTCGGCGTTGCCCTTTGGCAGCTGCACATGCAACGTGCGTCTGGGCGTGCTGATTTCGCGAGGAAAACCGTCGGCCACCAGTAAATGCGTGCAAGGATGTGTCTGTTTCAACACGCTGTTATGGCATTGCAGAAGCTGTTCAGCGGGCTCTTTATAGTATGGCGTGATGACGGCGATATTCAGCATCGGCAACCCAGCTTTCAGATGTTTCCTCCTAAAGTTGATATTATTTAAACCTGTGTCCGTCCATAAGCTTGGGCGTCGATGGGGTTTTCCTTGACTTAGATTTTATTTTGATATATCTAAGATACACCGATTGAGTGAAATCATTCCTCGCCGGTATATCCAAACAAGGAACTAGAAAAATATGAGACCATTTAAACACTTAAAAGATCATCACTGTGAGGGTCGGCGCTTCGCTCATCCGGGGCACGGGTTTGGTGATCGTCAGGAGCGGCGCGGCGGCGGCAGATTTGGCGGCCCTCTTGGTGGCGCGCTTGGTGGCCGTGGGCGGCTGGCACGGCTGCTGGAGCATGGCGACCTTAAAATGCTCGTCCTGCATCTGATTCAGGAAAAGCCCCGGCATGGCTACGAAATTATCAAAGCCATCGAGGATTTGGCCGGTGGTGCCTATGCGCCCAGTCCGGGTGTTGTGTACCCTACCCTTACGCTTCTGGAAGATTTAGGCCAGGTGACCAGTACCACTGAGGGGCCGCGTAAGAGCTTCTCAATTACTGAGGCTGGCAGCCAAGCTTTGGCGGAACAACAAGGCGAGGTAAACACCATACTGGCCCGGATTGCCGCTGCGCAGCCGCATCAGCCAACCCCTGCGTTAATCCGCGCCACCGAAAACCTCAAAACCGCCTTGCGTCTGAAACTTGGTGGCAAGGCCATGGCTGTGGAGACTGCCCGGCGGATTGCAGATTTGCTGGATGAAGTGGCGCGCAAGATCGAAGACCTCTGAGCGGCATGAAATAGTTGGAAACCTGAAGTTACAGAGGTGGGCTTTGACAGAAGCCGCTTAGGGACGCTACCGCCTCAGTATGGAAAGAGTGGCGGTATTACTGGCGGCGGGGCTTGGCACACGGATGAAGTCGGGGCTGCCGAAGGCGGCTCATCAACTGGCCGGGGCGCCGATGCTCAACCATTTATTGCGCGCGGCAGAGGCAGCATTCGACCGGATTGTGGTAGTGGTTGGCCCAGATATGCCTGAACTAACCGCTTTGGCGGTACCGCATGAGGTGGTTATCCAACATCAACGGTTGGGCACGGCGCATGCGGCGTTGCAGGCATTGAAGGCGTTCGGTGATGGTCAGGTAGCGGTATTATATGCCGACAACCCGCTGGTGACGTCCGCCACCATGCGAGCGCTCGGGCAGCGGTTGGATGAGGGGGACGCCGGACTGGTATTGCTCGGCATGACCCCGCCTGACCCCGGCAAGTATGGACGGCTGATCAGCGAGGCTGGCTATGTGGTCCGGATCGTGGAGTATGCTGATGCAACCACGGCCGAACGCGCTGTAGGATTTTGTAACGCCGGTGGGATGATGGCAAAAGCCAGTGACCTCGCCTCCTGGTTGTCAGAGGTTTCCAACAAAAATGTCAAAGGCGAATTTTATCTCACCGACATTGTTGCCATAGCCCGCGCGCAAGGGAGAAACGTTGCGGCTGTGACAGCGCCATTTGCCGAATGCATGGGTGTAAACTCGCGGGCAGAACTGGCGGCTGCCGAGGCGGCTTTGCAGGCCCGGCTAAGGGCGGCGGCGTTGGACAAAGGTGTGGCGATGCAAGCACCCGAGACAGTGTTTTTATCATACGATACAGTATTGGCCGAAGATGTGAGTGTGGGGCCATATGTCGTGTTTGGCCCTGGTGTGACGGTGGCTTCCGGTGCACAAATAAAAGCATTTTCTCATTTGGAAGGCTGTGTGGTGCGAGAGGGCGCCATCATCGGCCCCTATGCACGGCTGCGACCGGGGGCGGATATCGGGCGTGGTGCGCACGTGGGGAATTTTGTTGAAATTAAAGCCGCCAGCTTAGGCGAAGGGGCAAAGGCCAATCATTTAACCTATATTGGCGATGCTGAAATTGGTGAGCGAACCAACATTGGCGCTGGCTTTATTACCTGCAACTATGATGGCAAACACAAGCATAAAACCAAAATCGGAAAAAATGTGCTGGTTGGCTCAGATGTTGCCATGGTGGCGCCGGTAAGCGTGGGCGACGGCGCGTTGATCGCTGCCGGTTCGGTCATCACTGATGATGTGCCGCCGCAAAGTTTGGCCATTGCGCGCGCGCGGCAGGTACAAAAAACCAAAAAAGGGGCGCCATAATGTGTGGCATTGTTGGCGTTATTGGTACTGGGCCTGCTAGCCCTTTGTTGCTGGATGGGCTGCGCCGTTTGGAATATCGCGGTTATGATAGTGCGGGTGTTGCAACACTTGTGAACGGGCATATCGAGCGGCGGCGGGCTGAAGGTAAGCTGGTTAATCTGGCGAATTTGTTGCACGCCAGCCCGCTACTGGGTGTTACCGGCATTGGCCACACGCGCTGGGCGACACATGGCAAACCCACTGAAACCAACGCCCACCCGCACGGCACCACGCGGGTAGCGGTGGTGCATAACGGCATTATTGAAAACCATGCCCAGTTGCGGGCAGAGTTGGAAAGCCATGGGCAGCGCTTCGTTACCGAGACTGATACGGAAACCGTGGCGCAACTAGTAGATTATTTATTGGCGCAGGGCATGCAGCCCACGCAAGCCGCAGCGGCAGCGTTTGGCCGATTGGAAGGGGCTTATGCGCTGGCTTTGGTATTTGCCGGGCACCCAGAGCTGATCATTGGCGCCCAAAAAGGCGCTCCTTTGGCCGTAGGCTTTGGGGATGAGGAGATGTATCTGGGCTCTGACGCTTTGGCGCTAGCACCCCTCACCCGTAAAATAGCTTATTTACAAGATGGTGACTGGGTTATTTTGAAGCGCCAATCCGCGAGTTTTTTTGATCATGAGAATCAACCCATAGAGCGCGAGGTGCGGCTGACGAATTTAACGGGCGCTGCCATCGGTAAGGGTAATTTTCGGCATTTCATGGAAAAGGAATTGCACGAGCACCCGGTGGTGATTGGTGATGTGCTGCACCGGATGGTCGACGCCGGGACGCGGATGCCAGTGCTGCCAAAAATACCGTTTGATCTGGCGGCGATTTCACGGATTACCATTAGTGCCTGTGGCTCGGCGTTTTATGCAGGATTGACAGCGCGGTTTTGGTTGGAGAGCTTGGCCAAAATGCCAACGGATGCCGATGTGGCCAGCGAATTTCGCTACCGTGAGCCGCCGATGGAGGCCGGTGGTATGGGGTTGCTGGTCAGCCAGTCCGGCGAGACGGCTGATACAATGGCAGCGCTGCGTTACATGAAAATGCAGGGGCAGAATATTCTCTCGGTATTGAATGTACCTGAAAGCAGCATGGCGAGAGCATCCGATGCGATGCTTGATACCATCGCGGGGCCGGAAATTGGCGTGGCCAGCACCAAAGCCTTTACCGCGCAGTTAGCGGTGCTGGCGGCTTTTACACTGGCTTTGGCGCGGGAGCGCAATACCCTGCCAGATGCCGAAATTGCTCGGTTAACCGATGCGTTGTTGCAAATACCCGCAAAGGCGGCTGAGGTTTTGGCCAATGACGCGCCCATTAAAGCGCTGGCGCGGCGAATTGTTGAAGCGCGCGATGTGCTCTATTTAGGGCGTGGCGCGTGCTTTCCGATTGCGTTGGAAGGTGCGCTGAAACTCAAAGAGATCAGCTACATTCATGCCGAAGGTTATGCGGCGGGTGAAATGAAGCATGGGCCGATTGCGCTGATTGATAAATCGGTGCCGGTGATCGCCATCGCGCCGTCAGGCCCGCTATTTGAAAAAACCGCTTCAAACCTGCAAGAAGCGGCAGCACGGGGTGGGCAAATTATTGTGTTCAGCGATGCTGAGGGGGCCGCTAAGCTGCACAACATTGCCGCTGAAACCGTGATTATACCCGACACGGCCCCATTCGCCGCACCAATTTTATATGCGATACCTGTGCAAATGCTGGCTTATCACGTCGCGGTGCTGAAAGGCACTGATGTTGACCAGCCCAGGAACCTGGCAAAGTCAGTGACTGTGGAATAATCAGACCTTCTGCTGTTGCAAATGCGCGACCAGGCCCAAGGTCGAAGCATCCTGGGTTGAGGCATCTTGGGTTGGGTCGTCCTGGCCTGAGACAACAACTGGCAGCAGGCGCGTGGCTAGTTCCTTACCTAACTCAACGCCCCATTGGTCAAAGGCGTTGATATTCCAGATTGCGGCTTCAACGAACACACGATGTTCGTATAACGCAATAACTTTACCAAGCGTCGCAGGGTTAAGCTGGCGGTAGGCCAAAGTGATGGATGGACGGTTGCCGGTAAATACCCGATGCGGATTGCCCTTGGCCTGCGCCAATGAACGCCCCTGCATCAGTGCTTGCGATTGCGCAAGACAATTGGCAATCAGCAGGTCATGATGATCATGCATGCCCGCCTCGTGGCCCTGGGCAGCGATCAGAAATTCGCACGGAATCACATTGGTGCCTTGATGCAGCAATTGATAAAAAGCGTGCTGGCCGTTGGTACCAGCTTCGCCAAATACCAGCGCACCAGTCTCATGCGTGGCAACACTACCATCAAGCTGTACGCTTTTGCCGTTTGACTCCATGGCAAGCTGCTGCAAATACGCCGGAAAGCGCGCCAGGTGTTGGTCATACGGAAGAACCACAAGGGCAGGGTAGCCGCAAATATTGCGGTGCCAAATGCCGGTCAGAGCCAGTAGAACCGGCAGGTTTTTTTCAAGCGGGGCACTGCGGAAATGACAGTCCATTTGATAGGCCCCATTCAAGAATTTTTGGAAATTCTGTGGTCCTACAGCGATCATCACCGGTAGGCCGATGGCTGACCAGACCGAGTAACGGCCACCAACCCAATCCCAGAAGCCGAAAATATTTCCAGGCGCTATCCCAAAAGCGGCAACCTTATCAAGCGCTGTTGACAGTGCCGCGAAATGCTTTGCCACTGCGGTTTCACCCAGAGCTTCAACAATCCAGCGCCGCGCTGAATGAGCATTTGTCATAGTCTCGATGGTGACAAAAGTTTTTGATGCGATGATGAACAAAGTGCGTGCGGGGTCAAGCCGGCGCAGCGTGCCGACAAGATGTGCGGCATCAACGTTCGAGACAAAATGCAGGCGTGGGCCATCATGATACGGCGCCAACGCGCCCGTAACCATGACGGGGCCGAGGTCAGAACCGCCGATACCAATATTTACGACATCTGTGAACGGCTTGCCATCCGCGGCAGTGATTTTGCCAGTGCGCACAGCATCAGCATAGTCATAGAGCCTAGCGAGCGATTCACGCACCATCGGCATGACATCCTCGCCATCAAGAAACACCGGTGCTTCGGATATATTGCGCAGCGCGGTGTGCAGAACAGCGCGATTCTCAGTGGTGTTGATTTTTTCGCCAGCAAACATCGCATCGCGTTTGGCACCAACACGGCAAGCTTGCGCGAGATTAATAAGTGCTTGCATACTGTTGGTGGTCAGGCTGGTTTTAGAATAATCCAGCAGCATATCCTCAAAGGATGCGGAAAACTCCTCATACCGATTGGCGTTATGCGCGAATAGATCGCTGATCGATTGGCCCTGCTGATAAGTTGCCAGCAGGGCAGTCCAGGCATCATGGCTCATTTTAATTTATCCTGCCGGTGAATATTCAAGCCAGCCGCTTGCCT
Organism: Acidocella sp.; assembly: GCA_029077825.1. Classification (GTDB taxonomy): domain Bacteria; phylum Pseudomonadota; class Alphaproteobacteria; order Acetobacterales; family Acetobacteraceae; genus Acidocella. The sequence goes on from JAQNCT010000051.1 coordinate 8,138, forward strand.
AGCAGCCTCGGTTATCGCTGCCCAATTGGTGGCGGCGATCATGGCGCGGCCAACCATCCATGAACCACCTACACAAATCACGTTTGGCAATTTAAGGTAACGCGGCGCTGATTCCAAAGTGATGCCGCCAGTTGGGCAAAAACTAAGCTGCGGCAAAGGTGATGCGATGGCCGATAAAAAAGCCGCACCGCCCGCGGGTTCAGCAGGAAAAAATTTGGCAAATTGATAACCCCGCTCAATCAGTGCCATTGCTTCCGAGGCGGTGGAGACGCCAGGTAGCGGGGCAAGGCCCGAATCTGCCGCGGCATCGGTCAAGATTTTGGTGGTGCCAGGAGAAACCGCGAAACGAGCACCGGCTTTGGCGGACGCCGCATATTGCGCAGGCGTTAGCACCGTGCCCACCCCGACTATGGCCTCAGGTACCTCAGCGGCAATCGCACGGATCGCATCCAACCCCAAAGCCGTGCGCAGGGTAATTTCAATCACCGGCAGGCCGCCCGACACCAAGGCCCGCGCCAACGGCACCGCATGCGCCAAATCATCAATGATGACCACCGGAATGACCGGTGCCACGGCAAGAATTTCGGCTAATCCGTCTTGCGGGCTCATGCGCTAACTTTCGTGAAAATGCTGGCACCAGTGTCGGCGGTGCTGACCATATGGCGGAAGGCACCGAACAATTCGCGGCCAACGCCGGTGTGGTTCGCTGACAAATCAGCCTGCGCGTGGCACCGCGCCGCCCAGATGGCAGGGTCCACCAAAACTGTCAGCCGACCGTTGATACCATCAACACGGATGATATCACCATCGTGGATTTTTCCAATCGCACCACCGTCCGCTGCTTCTGGCGTAACATGAATGGCAGCCGGTACCTTACCCGAAGCACCTGATAAACGACCATCAGTCACCAGCGCGATTTTATAGCCTTTATCCTGCAACACACCCAACGGCGGCATTAACTTGTGCAACTCTGGCATGCCGTTGGCCTTCGGCCCCTGGAAGCGCACCACCGCCACCATATCATGCGCAAGTTCGCCGGCCTTGAAAGCCGCCTGCACTGCCTCCTGGCTGTCAAACACTTTGGCAGGAGCTTCAATAATATGGCGCGTTGGCGCCACTGCCGAGGTTTTGATGACGGCCCGGCCTAAATCACCTTTGAGCACACGCAACCCGCCGGTTGGCTGAAAGGGGTTTTTCACGCCGCGCAGCACGGTTTCATCACCGCTCGCAACACTTGCTGGCTGCCATGATACCTGTCCCCGCGCATCAAGTTTTGGCTCCGTTGCGTAGGCCAAAAGCCCCTGCCCTGCCACCGTTTTCACATCCTCGTGCAGCAACCCAGCGCTAAGTAATTCACGAATGACAAACCCCATGCCGCCAGCCGCATGAAAATGGTTCACATCAGCCGCACCGTTGGGATAAATCCGGGTGAGCAGCGGTACCACTTCGGCAATATCTGAAATATCATCCCAGGTGAGTAAAATACCGCCTGCGGCTGCCATCGCCAGCAGATGCAGCGTATGGTTAGTGGAGCCGCCGGTGGCATTCAGCCCCACGGTGGCGTTCACAAAAGCTTTCTCATCCAGCATCACACCTATCGGGGTGTATTCATTGCCGGCTGCTGTTATCGCCAACGCCCGCTTGACAGCTTCGTGTGTCAGCGCATCGCGCAACGGCGTGTTGGGGTTGATGAAGGCGGCACCAGGCAGATGCAAGCCCATCATCTCCATCATCATCTGGTTGGTATTAGCGGTGCCGTAAAATGTGCAGGTGCCAGGGCCATGATATGATTTTGCCTCAGCCTCCAGCAACGCCGCCCGGCTTACTTTGCCTTCAGCATACAACTGGCGGATTTGGGATTTTTCATCATTCGCCAGGCCTGAGGTCATGGGCCCTGATGGAATAAACACCGCCGGCAAATGCCCGAACGCCAGAGCGCCGATAACCAAACCCGGAACGATTTTATCGCAAATACCAAGCATCGCGACAGCATCAAATGTCTGGTGCGACAGCGCCACCGCCGTGGAAAGTGCAATAACATCGCGCGAGAACAATGATAATTCCATCCCCACCTCGCCTTGCGTGATGCCGTCGCACATCGCCGGCACGCCGCCCGCCACCATCGCAACACCGCCAGCCTCACGCGCAGCGGCACGAATCAGGTCTGGGAAGTGCTCATAAGGCTGATGGGCAGAGAGCATGTCATTATAGGCAGTAACAATCGCAAGGCTTGGCGCATTGCCCGCCCGTAGCACAGCTTTATCGCCCGGCGCGCAAGCGGCAAACCCATGTGCCTGGTTGGCGCACCCCAACGCCTGGCGATGCGGCCCTGCCTGGCCCGCCTGCGCAATGCGTTGCAAATACGCGGTACGCGCTATTTTGCTGCGCGCAATAATGCGGTCAGTCACGTGCTGAATCTGCGGATGGACCATGTTAGGGACTCCAAAAAATTTCAGGCGCGGGCTGACGTTTCAGCACCGCCGCTACCGGCATCGCGCTGGTTAGATTTTCCAGCAAACTGCGTTTGGCGTCGCCTTCGATATGAAGCGCCACGAACTCGGCTTCCAGCAGCACCGGCAATGTGAGGGTAATGCGCGGCTCAATGGCCGCCTTGGCGCGCATGGTTTCTACCAGCACGCCGGGGGCTGGCGCCAGCGCCTGTGCCAGCCGGTCACCACCTTGGAAGAATGAGGCGGTATGGCCATCTGTGCCCATGCCCAGCACAACTACCGCCAGCGGCAAAGCCAGTGCAGCCACGGTCTGGTTGGTTACCGCTCGGCCCGCTTCTGGCGTCGGTGCTGCGTTTACCAAAGGTAAAAAATGCGCCGCCTTGGCGCAATTTTTTAATAGATGCTGCCACACCAGACCAGCATTAGAACGCGGCGATGAACTCGCCACCCAACGGTCATCAACTAGAGTTATGCTCACCGCTGCCCAATTCAACTCTTTGGCCGACAGGGCTTCAAAAAAATTCAACGGCGTGGTGCCACCCGAAACCGCCAGGGCGGCTTGGCCATCACGCTGAAGCCGCGCTTGCAAGGCCGCCGCCACCGCATCGGCCAAAGCCTCAGCCAGCGCCTGCGGTGAAGCAAAAACTCTCAAGTCCCACCGTCAAGCCAGGTGCGGCCATCACGTTCGATCAACGCAATGGCGGCTGAAGGCCCCCAGGTGCCGGCGGTATAGGGTTTTGGAAATTCAGCTGAATCACTCCAGGCTTTCAAAATCGGGTCAATCCAGATCCAGGCTGCCTCGACCTCGTCACGCCGCATGAACAAGGTCTGGTCACCGCGCACCACATCTAGCACCAAACGCTCATAGGCATCGGGGTTGCGCACCTGGAAGGTGGTGGCAAAGCTCATATCCAACGGCACTTGGCGCAAACGCATGCCGCCGGGGCCGGGGTCTTTGGTCATCAGCCAAAGTTTCACACCTTCATCGGGCTGCAGGCGGATCACTAACCGGTTGGCAGCAATGGTGCCCGCCTGTTCATCGAACACTGAGTGCGGTATCGGCCTGAAGGCGATGACAATTTCCGAAACCCGTTCGGCCAGCCGCTTGCCGGTACGCAAGTAAAACGGCACACCCGCCCACCGCCAATTTTCAATTTCGGCTTTCAGCGCCACAAAGGTTTCGGTGGTACTGGTATCCGCTCCCAACTCGTCAAGGTAGCCAGGTACCGCCCCGCCAGCCGAAGCCCCGGCGCGATATTGTCCGCGCACCGCCGTATGGGTTGAGAGTGCATCATCCACCGGCTTGAGCGCCCGCAGCACTTTTAGTTTTTCATCACGTACCGCATCAGCTTTTAACCGCGCCGGGGGCTCCATAGCCACCAGGCAGAGCAATTGCAGGATATGGTTTTGCACCATGTCACGCAGGGCGCCCGCGGTATCATAATAACCGGCCCTGCCCTCAACGCCTAAGCTCTCCGCCACGGTAATCTGCACATGGTCAATATGGGCGGCGTTCCACAGCGGCTCAAACAAGCCATTGGCAAAACGCAGCGCCATTAAATTTTGCACGGCCTCTTTGCCGAGGTAATGGTCGATGCGATACACTCGGTCTTCTGGGAATACCTTGCCGACGCCCTCATTAACCAGCCGTGCTGACTTTAAATCCTTGCCGATGGGTTTTTCCACCACTACCCGGGCATTGGCACCCGCCAGACCAAAGCGCCCCAAGCGCTCACAGATCGGCACAAACAGCCCTGGGCCGGTGGCTAAATAATATACCTGCACTCGGCTGGAAAATGGTTTTAGCACCGCCGCCAAATGGTCCCAGCCGATATCATCGTTCGCCTGTGCGGACACGTAGCGCAACCGCTCAACAAAGCGCTCAAGATCAGCCTCGCTGCGCTCCGCTTGCGGCACATAGTCAAGCACCGCCTGCCGCGCCATGGCGATGTAGCCGGCTTCAGTCAGCGGCCCGCGGGAAACTCCCAGAATGGTGGCATCATCTGGCAATTGCCCGGCAACATCGCGCTGGAACATGGCTGGGATGAGCTTACGGCGTGCCAGATCACCTGTGGCGCCAAACACCACCAGCACAAACGGCACAACAGGGATCACACGGCTGGTCATCATGGCTTCACCAGTTTCAAAATCGCTATCCCTTCCAAGCTCCACCTTTGCCATCAAAGGTGTAACAATCTGCACCATATCATCCCTGGCCAAGCCCGCCAGCCATCACAGCAAAATACGTGAAGCCCTGGATTGCGACGGGTGCCTGTGGTCTATCACGACGTTATCCTGGCAAAATTATGCACAGGGGCGCACTGGAACAAGGACATATACCGTGCCTGAAAAAGCCAAAAAAATCGCTATCATCGGGGCTGGGCTGGTCGGAGCCGGTTGGGCTATCGTATTTGCCCGCGCCGGACACCGGGTGAAAATCTACGATGCCAGCGAGACGCTGCGCCAAGGCCTGCGCCAGCATCTAGATGAAGCTCTGGCAGCGTTGCAGCGCCATGGGCTGATTGCCGAGGCGCCTATGGTCATCAGCGCCCGCATGTTGATTACCGACCATCTGCAACACGCGGTCGCTGATGCCGACTATGTGCAAGAATCAGTATTTGAGCAATTGGCGCTTAAAAAATCCATCGCGATGGAAATCAGCCAGGCGATGCCGCCGCATGCGATCGTGGGCAGCTCCACCTCCGGTTTCTCCGGGTCGTCCTTCATGGCGGAAGTAACGCGCCGCGCGCAGTTTTTGGTGGTGCATCCGGTTAATCCGCCGCACATCATCCCGGTGGTTGAAATTGTGCCAACGCCTTGGACCGATACCCAAATCGTCCCGGAAATTCGTAAGTTCATGGTGCAAATTGGCCAGGTGCCGGTGGTGCTGAACAAAGAGATCGACGGTTTTATTCTGAACCGCCTGCAAGGTGCCCTGCTAGACGAGGCCTGGAAGCTGTTTAGCGAGGGCTATGCTTCAGCCGCCGATATTGACGCCACGGTCGCGCAAGGGCTGGGGTTGCGCTGGGCCTTCATGGGGCCGTTTGAGACCATTGATTTGAATGCACCGCTGGGCATTGATGATTATGCGCGGCGGTTGGGCGGCATGTATCAACGCCTGGCGTCGCTACGTCACGCAGCCGTTGAATGGCCCAAGGAGGCGATCGACCGGGCAACAGCGGAATGCCGTGCTGCGCATCCTGTTGAGACCCTGACCACCCGGCGCCAGTGGCGCGACGAGCGGCTGATGGCACTGATTGCTCATAAAAAGCAGCAGGTTTAAGGCTGACTTATCGCCCATGGCCGCCTTTGTGGAAGCCATTGTTTCGTGAAGGACCTGCATCATGTTAAACCAGAACACCAAACTGCCACTGCAAGACCCCAGCCTGTTCCGTGAGGCCAATTACGTGGGTGGCCAATGGATTGAGGCGGATAATGGCAAATGGCTTGAAGTGAAAAACCCGGCTACGGGCGAGCTGGTCGGCCGGGTTCCAGCACTTGGTAAGGCTGAGACCAGGCGCGCCATTGAGGCGGCCTACGCGGCACAAAAGCCCTGGCGCAAGCTGCTGGCAAAAGAACGCGCCGCCGTTTTACGCAAGCTATTCAACCTAATGCTGGAAAATGCCGATGATCTGGCGGTGATTATGACCGCCGAGCAAGGTAAGCCGCTGGCCGAAGCCAAGGGGGAGATTATTTACGCGGCAAGCTTCATCGAGTGGTTCGCCGAGGAAGCCAAGCGGGTTTATGGCGATATCATTCCGCAAAACGCCCATGGCCGCCGAATTTTGGTGCAAAAAGAGCCGGTGGGGGTGTTTGCCGCCATCACGCCATGGAATTTCCCCTCCGCCATGATTACCCGTAAAGCTGGCCCCGGCTGGGCGGCTGGTTGCACCGGGGTGATCCGCCCTGCCAGCCAGACGCCGTTTTCGGCCATTGCCTTGGCAGTACTGGCGGAACGCGCAGGCATGCCGGCTGGCGTGTGCAATGTAATTACCGGGCCCTCCGGCGAGACCGGCGCTGAGCTGACTGCCAACCCAATGGTGCGCAAGCTGACCTTCACCGGCTCAACCGAAGTGGGTGCGAAGCTGATCGCACAATGCGCCCCAACCGTGAAAAAACTCTCGATGGAGTTGGGCGGCAATGCGCCGTTCATCGTGTTTGACGATGCCGATTTAGACGAGGCCGTGAAAGGCGCGATGGCCAGCAAGTTCCGCAACGCCGGACAAACCTGTGTTTGCGCCAACCGCCTGCTGGTGCAAGACGGGGTATTTGATGCATTTGCCGAAAAGTTAAAAATAGCCGTGCAGGGCTTGAAGGTTGGCAACGGCATGGATGCCGGTGTGACCCAAGGACCGATGATCAACTTTGCCGCTGTCGAAAAAGTGGAAGAACATATTGCTGATGCTCTTAAAGGCGGGGCAACGGTGGTCATCGGCGGTAAGCGCCATACGCTCGGTGGTAATTATTTCGAGCCGACCATTCTGGCTGACGTGCCACATAATGCCAAAGTATTCCATGAAGAAACCTTTGGGCCATTAGCGCCTCTGTTCCGCTTCAAGACCGAAGAAGAGGCGATTGCACTGGCGAATGATACCGAGTTCGGTCTTGCCTCGTATTTTTACGCGCGCGACGTTGGCCGGATTTTCCGCGTCGCCGAAGCGCTGGAATACGGCATCGTCGGGGTTAACGAGGGGATTATCTCCACGGAAGTCGCACCGTTTGGCGGTATGAAATCATCCGGGCTGGGCCGCGAAGGTTCCAAATACGGCATCGAGGACTATATGGAGATCAAGTATGTGGCCCTCGGCGGTATCGCCGAATAATCAAGGCTTGGCGAACACCACGACGCTCTCGAGATTTTCCGAATAAGGAAATTGATCAATCGGCGTGGCGCTGAGCACCTCGTACCCGGCGCGTTGTAAGGCATACGCGTCGGTAGCGAGAGCATCTGGGTTGCAGCTCACGTAAATAATGCGTGGCACGCAGGCTGCGGCGAGGTTTTTCATTTGCGGCCCAGCGCCGTTGTAGGGTGGGTCCAGCACCACCAGTGCCGCCTTGGCCATTTCGGAAACAAGCAGTGGCCGCCTTGTTAAATCACGCACCACCGCACTCATGCGGCCAGCCAGGTTGGCCTTACGCAAAGCCACCACATGGGCAGCCACGGCATCAGCGGCACCCTCATAGGCTTCAACGCGGCCATGTTTTACCAGTGCGAAGCTGAGCGTGCCGATGCCAGCATACAGCTCAACAATGCGCGATTTTGCAGTCAGCTTTGGCAAACCCGCCAGCACCGCTTGAATGATGGCGTTTTCGCCAGCCAGGCTGGCTTGCAAAAATGCGCCTGGCGGCGGCTCTACCGCAACGCCGGATAAAGTGACGATCGGCGGTTGCAACATGGCCACCAACTCAGCCTCATCGGTATTCTTGGCAGTGCTGATACGCAACACTTGATGCGTGCGGGCAAACGCAATCAACTTGGTGCGGTCAGGCCCGGTTATATCGGCATCGAGACGCAGCAAAATATCCGGCCCGGTGTCCAGCCAGTTGATGACAACAGCACCGGTGCGGCGCAAAGCTTCAAGGCTGCGCAATAAAATCCGCAAATCGGGCAGCAAGGCCAGCAACTGCGGCGCCAGCAGCGCACATTCACTCATATCGATAATTTCATCACTGCGGGCCCGGTGCAGCCCCAGCGTAATGGCACCGGCGAAGCGTTTGACGGCAAGGTCCACCCGGCGGCGTGAGTGCATCGGGGTTTCCACCAACGGTGCCAGCACCACATCAGCAAAGCCCGCCCGCTGCAAAGCTACCTTTAATAAAGCGGGCTTATCAATAGCGCTACAAGCCGCGACAGCACAGCCGCCGCAGGCACCAAAATGAATACAATGAGACATGTTTAAAAGGCTGATAGCCCCGTGATGCCACGACCCAAAATCAAGGCGTGCACATCATGCGCCCCTTCATAGGTGTTCACCGTTTCCAGGTTCACCATGTGGCGAATGACATGATACTCATCCACAATGCCGTTGCCGCCGTGCATATCACGTGACATCCGGGCAATTTCCAGCGCTTTGCCACAGGAATTGCGCTTGCAGAGCGAGATCATCTCCAGTGCTGCATTACCATCATCCATCAAGCGACCAA
>JAQNCT010000007.1 GCA_029077825.1 Acidocella sp.
TGGCGAAGAAGCCCGCTGGAACTGACGACGGTATCGCAAAAGTTTTAGAGATGATTAAGGAGAACGGCGTCGAATACGTCGATCTTCGTTTTACCGACCCAAAGGGCAAGTGGCAGCACACCGCCCAGCATATTTCAACCGTCGATGAAGACGCCCTTAAGGACGGCTTTATGTTTGACGGCTCTTCGATCGCTGGCTGGAAAGCCATCAATGAATCTGACATGATTTTGCAGCCAGATGTTGAAACCGCGGTGATGGACCCGTTTGCGGCCAAGCCGAGCTTGATTTTGTTCTGCGATATTATCGAGCCTTCAACCGGCCAGGGCTATGCGCGTGACCCGCGCTCAACCGCCAAGAAGGTGGAAGCCTATTTGAAGTCCACCGGCATTGGTGACCAGATTGTGGTGGGCGCGGAAGCTGAGTTCTTCATTTTTGATAGCGTGAAGTTCGGCACCGGTGGCAATTTTGGCACCTACCAGGTGGATTCCATTGAGGGCCCAGGCTCCTCAATGAAGGACTACCCGGAAGGCAACATGGGTCACCGCCCCACGGTAAAGGGTGGTTACTTCCCGGTACCGCCGGTGGATGGTGATTCTGATTTGCGCGCCGAAATGCTCTCCGCAATGGGTGAGATGGGCTTGCCGATTGAGAAGCATCATCATGAGGTGGCGCAAAGCCAGCATGAGTTGGGCACCCGGTTTGGTACGCTGACCAAGATGGCTGACCAGATGCAGATTTATAAATACTGCGTGCACAACGTAGCCCACAGCTACGGCAAGACCGCAACCTTCATGCCCAAGCCAATTTATGGCGATAACGGCTCAGGCATGCATACCCACCAGTCAATCTGGAAGGCCGGCAAGCCGTTGTTTGCCGGTAATGGCTATGCTGACCTCTCCGAGATGTGCCTGTATTTCATTGGCGGCATCATCAAACATGCCAAGTCGATCAACGCGTTTACCAACCCCTCGACCAACAGCTACAAGCGCTTGATCCCGGGTTTTGAGGCGCCGGTGTTGCTGGCATACTCGGCGCGTAACCGTTCGGCCTCCTGCCGGATTCCCTACACCACCAGCCCGAAGGCCAAGCGCGTTGAAGTGCGCTTCCCTGACCCGACCGCCAACCCGTATCTGGCATTCTCGGCCATTGCGATGGCGGGGCTGGATGGCATTAAAAACAAAATCCACCCGGGTGACCCGATGGACAAGGATTTGTATGACTTGCCACCCGAGGAGCTGAAAGGCATTCCGACGGTTTGCGGCAGCTTGCGTGAGGCGTTGGTGAGCTTGGAAGCCAACCATGAGTTCTTGCTTGCTGGCGATGTGTTTAGCAAGGAGCAGATTGAAAGCTATATCGAACTGAAGTGGAAGGATGTGTATCGTTTTGAACACACCCCGCACCCGGTTGAGTTTGAGATGTATTACTCGGCGTAAAAACCGTAGTGACAGGAAAGGGGGCTTTAAGCCCCCTTTTTTGTTGCAAGCCGTTAAATTACCGTAACCGCCAGCTTCTGGAAATCGCGGTACCGTAAGCCGAAAGAATGGCCATTCATGGTTACGGTTTCAAATTTCGTGCTCCCGGCGAGGTGGATGATGCCGATAATCTCATGCGGCGAGGTGGGGAGGATGAGTTTTTTGGCCCGCAAATCCACGCCGGGAAAGCATATATAGGTTTGCCAATTATCAATCGCCCGCAGTGGCCCGATATCAAAGCCCATTTTATAGATGAGCTTATGCAGAGGAATCTGATCAGAGAAATACACTTGCTGGCCTTGTGCATGCTTGTCCCGCAAGGCTTCTAATTCCTGCTGCCATGGCGCCCAGATTGGTGATGTGGCGCGCATGGCAAATACGCCGGCATTCAGCATCGGCAAGTTCAGCGGCATGCTGGTGAGATCTTCGCCTTCGTTGCGGCGGTAAATGCTCAGCGTGCGTTTTGAGGGCGTTGGATAGTTGAGGTAATGCACGTCAAATTCGGGATGAATCGCGATATCATGGGCACGGGCCTGGGCGATGATACGCGGCAGCGATTCGCTCCCCTGAAACCAGCAATCAGCATCGACCCAGACATAAATCTCGTAGCCAGGAAACATTTCCGGCAATTTGGCCTTGGCGCCGCTGAAGGCCGCATAATATCCTAAGTTCTTGGAAAATTCTGGCGGTGCCCGCAGCGGAAGATAATGGCTGATGCGTCCGGAAATTTCGTGCGGCGGCGTTTTGCGGCCAAAATTGATGAAGGCCACATCGCAGGCGCCCGGGTAGTTGGCATGAAAGGAGGCGATGCAATCCGCCGCCAGGTCAAAATGGCTTTCATCGCAGCCCGTAACCAGCAGAATATCAGGATTTTTTTGGGACAATGAGACGCTATCCATCCTGCTTTAATGTTTACGCACTGCGTTGGCGGGAATCCGCACCTGCAAATTCACGTACCCTTTCACAAATGTTGAAAATACCCTTCGTGGTTCCTCAACAATTTCAATTCGCCCGAAGCGTTTCAAAATTTCCTCCCAGCAGATTCGCAATTGCATATCCGCCAGGCGCTCGCCCAAGCAGCGGTGCAGACCAAAGCCAAACGACAAATGCCGGCGGGGTTTATTGCGGTCAATAATCAGCCGGTCGGCCTGCAAGATTGCCTCTTCATCGCGGTTGCCTGACACATACCACATCACCACCCTGTCGCCGGCGCGGATTTTCTTGCCCTCGAATTCAAAATCGCGCGTCGCGGTGCGGCGCATATGGGCAAGCGGGGTTTGCCAGCGGATGATCTCGGGCACCATGTTGGCAACCAAACCTGGGTCGGCCAGAAGTTTGCTGTATTCATTAGGGAATTTGTTCAGCGCATAGAGACCGCCCGTGATCGAATTACGGGTGGTATCATTGCCGCCGACGATCAGGAGCAGAATATTGCCGAGATATTCCATCGGCGTTTGATGGCGCGTTGCCTCAGAATGTGCCATCATCGAAATAAGGTCGCCGCGGGGTGGGGCGTTCACCCGCTCGTTCCAGAGTTTTGTGAAATAACCAAGACACTCCAGAAGCTCACCGCGGCGCTCCTCCTCGTTATTGATAACGCCGCCACCAGGAACCGCGGTCGCCACATCGGACCAACGGGTTAGTTTACGCCGATCCTCCCAGGGAAAATCCAGCAGGGTGGCGAGTAGTTGGCTGGTCAGCTCGATGGAAACTTTGTCGGCCCAATCAAAGGATTCACCAATTGGTAGATGATCGAGGGCATTTTGGGCCCGTTTGCGGATCAAAATTTCCAGTTGCGCAAGGCTGGGTGCCCCAACAATGCCCTGCACCGCTGCCCGTTGGGCATCATGGCGCGGTGGGTCCATGGCGATGAACATCGGCAGCACAAAATCCAGCGGCTGGTCGCGCAAGGTAATGCCACCGTATTTTACATCCGAGGAAAAAACCTCGTGGTTCGCCTCAATTTGCATGATGTGCTTGTATTTGGTGATCGACCAATAGGCGCCAAACATGCCTTCCTTGGCGTAATGCACCGGGGCCTCGCGGCGCAAACGCTCAAAATACGGCCACATGGCGTCGTGCTGGAACAATATGGGCTGGGCCGGGTCAATCTCGCCCAACGCCAGGCTATACGGATCTTCGGCCAGATTGTCGCGGTCCATGGCGGCTCCCCCCAGCGTTATGATGCTACCGTTAAGGGAAGCAGTCCAGCACAGCAGCCGTGTTTCTCCAAGGCGGGCGTTTTATCCCAACCCGTTGATCACCGGTACACCGAACAGATAAGGGTGCAGGAAAATGAGTGCGGCGTAGATAACACTGCCCAGAACCACGGCGCGCAGGTCGGCCTGGGTGAATTTTTTATGGCGGGGTGCGCCGTAATCGCCGCGTTTTTTCAAAGAAATTCGGTCCGCTACGGCCCAGGCCAGGAAGCTTGCGAACAGCACCACGCCGCCCAGATCACCATTGACCAGCAGATGCGCCAGCGCCCAGAATTTCACCGCCGTGATCATCGGGTGGCGCACAAGGCCACGAATTTTGCTGGGATTTTTGCTGGTGTCGCGGCCCATGCTGAACAGGCAAATAATAGCCAGCCACATCAGCACGAAATTTACGTAATGCAGGAAGTAAGGCGGGTTCCAGACCATGATCAGCCCGGCATTGCGATAGCGAATGAAACCCCAGATGATGAGGCCCAGCCCGAGTAAGGACTTGGCCGTATAGGAGAGCTTGTAAGTGCGCGGCCCCACCCGGTCGATCACCCAGGCGCGCCAGCGGCGTGACATGGAGACACTATGGACGCCAAGAAACAGCAGCAGGCCGAGGATGAGGATGATCATGCCAAAAGCTTACGCTGAACGACTGTGCAAAGAGAAGAGGCGAATTGACTTGTGATGAACACGGTAGTGCGCTACCTCCATAATGGAGATTGACATGCCCCGTCCCGCTGCCCGTGATGGTTTGAATAAGTTCCAGCGCTACCGTGAAACCCGCAAGAAGGCGGGGATGAAGTTGCTGCGTGTTTGGGTGCCTGATCCTCGTGCGCCGGGTTTTGTCGAGGAGGTAGCACGGCAAGCTAAGCTGCTGAGAGGGGCGCCGGAAGAACACGAAGCCCTTGATTACATTGAGGCAGTTGCAGATTGGAGCGATGACCAAGCGTGAAACGCGGCGATTTGGTAACTGTCGCGGTCAGTGGGGATTATGGCAAGCCACGGCCGGCTTTGGTGATCCAGTCTGATGCCATAGATGGCACTGAGAGCGTTCTGGTTTGCCTGCTCACAACAACGCTGCGCGATGCCCCTTTGCACCGCTTGCCGCTCACCGCTGGTGAAAAAACCGGGCTTCGCCAAGCCTCACAGGTGATGGTTGATAAAATTTTTGCTATTCGGCGCGATAAATGCGGTGCGGTGATAGGGCGGATTGACCAAGCCACTATCCTGGCGCTCGACCGATTGTTAATGTTTGTGGTTGGGGTAGCTGACTGAAAGTAAATCGATTGATATTTAAGTTATTATATTTCAGGTATTTGAGATTGACCGATTTATGATTTTTGAAACTCTTGCAGAAGCTAACGTCCTGTTCGGAGTAATAGCGTATTAAATGAAGGACATTTCGGACCCAGTATTAGCGCTGCAGTTCATACCAAGGCATTATGCAAAAAAAGAATGCTATGGTAATGAAAAAAGGGGAGAGATGAAATGAGAATAATTTTAACAGCGTTATGTCTTATTATGTTGACCGGTTGTGTTAGCCAAGTAAACATAACTTATTATTGCGATCCCATAGGCGCTAAAATTGTTGAAGATAAGACTGGTCAGATTTATGATTGCCCAGTAACTCTATCTTACCAAGTAAGCCCGGCACAACAAAACGCCGGTTCTGTGACTGTAGATGGCTTGACAGCTATTTGGGTCAGCGGCGCAAAAACGTATATTCCCTCAATAGTATCGTTGCTTGCAAATGGACCAAATCAAAGCCTTGTCTTCCAGAGAGATCCCAAAGCGCCAGGAGCCTACACAGATGCAGAATACGCATTACAATTGAAATCATTGTCAGTAAGCCAAGGGATGTTAAACGTACAACAACAGCAACTTGAACAAACCAATCAGCAAAATTTGAATAATGCAGTCGCAAATTTAGCGCGTGCTTTGACTCAACATCATAACAATTGATACATCGGCCGATGTGATTTAATTGCGGGCGCGTCAGTTTGATCATTCTACCTTTTACTTATGTATCAACGTCCCAATGCCGCCCTCGGTGAACAGTTCCAATAGCAGCGCGTGGGGCACGCGGCCATCAAGGATGGTGGCACCTTTTACCCCTTGCGTCACAGCTTCCAGGCAGGTCAGCACCTTGGGGATCATGCCACCGGAGATGGTGTCATCCTCGATCAATCGCTCAATATCAGCCAGCGATAAATCCGCCAGCAGGTTTTTACCCTTATCCAGCACGCCGGGCACATCAGTGAGCATGAGCAACCGGTTGGCGTTCAGCGCTCCGGCAATGGCGCCGGCGGCGGTGTCAGCGTTGATGTTATAGGTCTGGCCGTCTTCGCCAACACCTACCGGCGCGATCACCGGGATCAGCCCGGCACCGGTAAGGGCGTGGATCACCCGGGTGTCGATATGGGTGGGTTCGCCGACAAAGCCGAGGTCGAGCACGCTCTCGATGTTCGAGCCTGGGTCGCGCTTGGTGCGCGCTAGTTTTTTGGCGCGGATCAGCCCGCCGTCCTTACCTGAAATACCCACCGCCAGGGCACCGGCTTTGTTGATCAGGCTGGCGACTTGTTTGTTGACGGTGCCTGAGAGCACCATTTCCACCACTTCCACCATCGCGGCATCGGTAATGCGCAGGCCGTCAATGAAGTGGGATTTAATTTCAAGGCGGGCCAGCATGGCGTTGATTTGCGGCCCACCACCATGCACAATGACGGGGTTGATGCCAACCTGCTTGAGCAGCGCGATATCATTGCCAAATTGCGAGGCCAGATGGCCTTCTTCCATGGCGTGCCCGCCATATTTTACCACAATGGTGGCACCGGCGTAGCGGCGCAAATAGGGCAGCACGCGGGCGACGATTTGCGCCTGTTCGGCGGCCTTTTCCATGGTGGCTTTATCCATGATCAATCCTTGATGAGAGCAGCGATGTTGGCGCGCAGTTCATTCATGCCAAAGCCGGTGTTGCTGCTGGTGGTGATAATATGGTGCATGGCCGCCGGGTGCTGGGCCGCCAGGGCGGTAATTTCAGCCTGTTTGCGGGCCAATGCGGCGGGTTTTACGGAATCGGCTTTGGTGAGCACGATCTGGTAAGCCACGGCGGATTGGTCGAGCAATTCCAGCACGGTTTCATCAGAGGTTTTCACCTCAATGCGGGCATCAAGCAGCAGCAGCACGCGGCGCAGATTTGGCCGGCCGCGCAAATAATCCAGCATCAGCCCCTGCCAGTCACGCTTGATCGCTTTGGGGGCTTCGGCATAGCCATAGCCTGGCATATCCACCAGCACCAAGGGTGCGGCTTCCATCTGGAAAAAGTTTAACTGCCGGGTGCGGCCTGGCTGGTGCGAGACGCGGGCCAGAGCATTGCGCCCGGTGAGAGCGTTCAGCAGCGAGGATTTGCCAACGTTCGAGCGCCCGGCAAACGCCACCTCAATCCCGCGGGGTTCGGGCAGATGCTCAAGCGCCTGGGCGGCGTAGAAAAACTCACAGGCACCGGCAAACAGCACCCGCCCGGATTCCAGCTGCTCGGCGCTGAAATCCGGCGGCGCGAAATAATGCTCTAGGTTTTCGCCAGCACCGTCTTCGTCGTCTTCGGGCCGGCTGCCCGGCGCATGATCAGCCATTGTTGTCCTACTGAGAGAAGATTGTTCCAGGTCCAGTATAGCACCAAACCCGCTGGAAAACGCGCCAGCATGAAAGTGAAAATAATCGGCATGAACTGGAACATCCGCGCCTGCACCGGGTCAGGCGGGGCGGGGTTGAGTTTTTGTTGCAGGAACATGGTAAAGCCCATGATGATCGGCAGCGCGCCCAGGCCCAGATACGGCGAGAACACGGTGGGGTCGAACGGGATCAGGCCGAACAGGTTGAAAATATTGGTGGGGTCCGGGGCGGAGAGATCGTGGATCCAGCCATAGAACGGCGCCTGGCGCATTTCGATGGTGATGTAAATCACCTTATACAGCGCAAAGAATACCGGAATTTGCACCAGCATCGGCAAGCAACCCGAGGCCGGATTAATCTTCTCGGCCTTGTAGAGGGCCATGGTCTCCTGTTGGATTTTGGTGTTGTCGTCCTTATACATTTCCTTAAGCGCTTTGATCTTCGGCGCCGCCGCCTTCATTTTACCCATCGAACGGTAGGAATAGCTGGCGAGCGGGAAGAACAAGGCTTTCACGCCCACGGTGAACACCATGATGGCGAGGCCAAAATTGCCGATCTGGCTGTTCAGCCAGTCCAGGCAAAAGAAAATCGGCTTGGTGATCAAATAGAGATGGCCGAAATCCACCGCATGATCGAAGCTTGGGATATGATATTGGGCTTCATAGGCATCAAGAGTTTTAACCACCTTGGCGCCGGTGAAAAGCTGCATCGAATCCGCCGAGGTCGCACCCGGCGCAATGGTTTCAGGCGCGTTCGAGATAAAATCGGTCTGATAGGCATGGCCATCACCCAATGTGGTGGGCAAGTAACGCACCGCGCCATTTAAGTTAGTGTCCTGCGAGGGGATGAGCGCGGTCAGCCAATATTTATCGGTGATGCCAAGCCAGCCGCCATTGCTGGTCTCGGAATAGGCGGTGCCGTCCGCGCTATGGGTGCCGTCTGATTTGGTAGATTCATAGGAAATTTGCTTGAGCGTGCCGTTAATCACGCCAAGCGGGCCGTCATATAAAATGTAGCTTTTTTGCTCAATCGGCAGGTAATCACGCGCCACCCGGCCCCAATCATAGAGTTTGATCGGCGCGTTGGTGTGGTTGATGACATGCTGGGTGACCGAAAACATGAATTTGTCATCGACACTCAACACCTGCTGAAAGATGACACCGGCGCCATTATCCCATGAGAGGGTGACCGGCGCGTCGGGGGTCAAGACATTGGCGGAGGCGCTCCATACCGTGCTGTCAGTCGGCAAGGCGATGTTGCTGCCAGCCGGGTTGGTCCAGCCAAATTGGGTGTAAAAAGGTGTTGTGCTGTTGCGGCGGCCAAGGATTTGCACCAAAGGCGAATTTTTGGCGGTGGTCTCGTGGTAGGCTTTTAACTGCACGTCATCCAGCACCGCGCCCGTGAGTGCCAGGCTGCCCTGGATATTGGGCGTGTCAATCGTCAGGCGGGGGCCGTTTGCTGCAGCAGTTACGGCGGCAGCGGCGCTGGCGTTGGCACCCCCACCCGTACCGGGTGCATTGGCAGCGTCCGCTGCGGGTGCATTGGCGGCACCTGCCTGAATTTGGCTGGCTACCACGGCTGGCGGTGGGGCTGGGAAAAACTTCGTTTCAATGAATTGGAACGCGATGAGAATCACGGCCGATATCGCCAGCGCCATAAAAATCCGCTTTTGGTCCATGGTATTTAAGCTTCCGGAGTGGGGGGTGGTACCGGGTCATAACCGCCCGGATGCCAGGGATGACAAGAACAGATGCGTTTGACAGCCAGCCAACTGCCACGCCCAGCGCCGTGCACCGCCAGCGCCTCGCGGGCGTAGGCGCTGCAGGATGGTGCAAAGCGGCAATTATCGCCGATCAGCGGGCGCAGGGTAAGCTGGTACACCCGCACCGCGCCAGAGAGCATGGTGGCGGCGGGGCTCATTGGCTGACCTCACTCAGAGCGGTTTTGAGGTTTTGGCAGAGCGTCGTGAAGGGCAGCGTGGCGGTTTCCTGCCGGCAAATGAATACCAGTTCCATGCCGGTAAGCCCCATGTCGCCCAAGGTCAGCCGTGCTGCTTCCTTCAGGCGGCGGCGCGCCCGGTTGCGGGCCACGGCATTGCCGATTTTTTTGGTGGCGGTGTAGCCAACCCGCACAGGCGCGTCGGCTGCGGATTTTACCGCCTGCAGCACAAAGCCAGGCCGCGCCAGCTTACGGCCGCGCGAGGCCATGCGCAGGAAGTCGGCACGGAGCGAGAAACTATCCGGCGGGGCGTATGAAACCAAATTCAGGCCCTCGGGAGACGTAAAAGTCAGGCGGAGAGTTTAGCGCGGCCCTTGGCGCGGCGGTTGGCGATAACCTTGCGGCCACCAACAGTTGCCATGCGGGCGCGAAAACCATGCCGGCGCTTGCGGACAAGTTTAGAAGGTTGATAGGTCCGTTTCACGTGCAAAAACTCCGGCAGTAATGAGGCGATAAAAACAACTACGGCGCCGAGCCATGGGCGGCTCAGCCTTTGGGAAGCGGCATATAGGCGGGGGGAAGCAGTCTCGTCAATGTTTGGAGTGTCTTTTGCCCAAAAGCACAAAACGACTGGCGCTGATGGAGGCCGCAAAAAACCCCGTGGCAGCACCTAAGGTGAGGCAGGTGGCGGTGCCGCCGTGCAGTACCAGCCCCAGCGTGAGAGCAACCAACATGCCCCCCACGGTTTGGCCCAGCAGCCGCGCTACCGAGATCATGCCGCTGGCGCTGCCGGTGCGGTGCAACGGGGCGGTGGTGATCATGGCTTTGTTATTGGGCGGCTGAAAAAAGCCAAACCCGGCCCCCGCCAGGGCGATGCGCCAGATGATATCTAAATCAGTTGGGTGAGCAGGCATTAACCGCAGCAATAAAAACCCGGTTGCCGTAACGCACAGGCCAAACGAGGAGAGCAAGGCGGCGGGGTAACGGTCAGTCAGGCGGCCAACCAGCGGCCCTACGGCCATAATCGCCACCGGCCAGGGGGTCATGAGCAGGCCGGTTTGCACAGCGCTGCGGCCCAAGCCGCCCATTAAGTTGAAGGGCATTGAGATGATGAAAAAATTGGACGCTACAAAGCCAAAAAACCCGGTGAGGAAAGCAATGCTAAAGCCCAGCCTTGCCAGCAGGTCAGTGGGTAACAGCGGGTCAGTGCGGCCACGTTGGCGCGCCACCAGCACCAGCAGGCACAGGCTGCCAAAGCCGAGCAGGCTGAGCGACATGGTCAGGCTGGCGGCATGGGCAAAACTATCCCCCCCGATGATCAACGCGCCAAACGAGAGCGCGATGAGCAGGCTGCTGAGATAGTCAAACCGGCTGCCGATGGTGGGGGTTTTGGGCAGCGCCGTGAGGGCGAAATACAACGCCGCACCCCCCAGCGGTAAATTGATGAGAAATAGCCAAGGCCAAGTGGTAACGGCCAGCACGCCAGCCGCCACCGTGGGGCCTAGCGCAACCCCGGCGGCCACCACAATGCCGTTGAGGGCAATGCCGCGGCCCAGGATTTTGGCTGGGTAAATAAAGCGTACCAATGCCGCATTCACGCTCATGATGCAGGCCCCGCCAAACCCTTGCAGGCCCCGCGCGGCGGCCAGTTCCGGCAGGGTTTTGGACATTGCGCACAGCACTGAGGCCACCACGAATAATATCAGCCCCACGCTGCACATGCGGGCGTGGCCCACCCTGTCACCCATTGCCGCCAGTGGCAGCAGCGAGATCACGCTGGCCAGCTGATAGGCGTTGATCACCCAGATGGCGGCGGCATTGCTGGTGTGGATGCTGGTGGCGATGCTGGGCAGTGCCACATTGACAATGGCGTAATCCAGCACTGACAGCAGTACTGACATCGCTACCGCGAACATCGCCCGGTTACGAGCACCGCCAAACAGGCCGTCATGGGCACTGTCATCAGCACTTTGATGTGCCATGATCGCTGATTGAGACATCATCTTCCTGTATGACGCAGCTTGATGGCGGGACAGAGGATTTTTTGCTGGCAGCTATGACAAGCCGCCGCCGGCCTCATTTACCCAATAATTGCTGCAATATGCCAGGCGGCAAATTGATGCTGGAATTACCCTGCGGTGGTGCAAACATTTGCACAGGCGTGTGCTGGTAGGTGACTGAGGTGGCGGTAACATCGGCTGAGCCGTGGGAATCATGGCCGGTGAAGTGCAAAACCACCCCGTCCGGCGTCAGGCAGGCGGTACCGGTGCCTTGGTCGTTGAGGACGAGATATTTTTCACAAGTAAGCCCCGCATAATAGCCAGGGCCAAGGGCGGTGAAGCGTGCCTGCCCGGCGGTGTTGATTTGCCTGGTTAAAGCCGAAAGGTCTGGCGCGTTGACGGTGCTGTGCAGCGCCGGGACCACCAGTTGCGCCGTGCCATCGGGCAGGTTGACGAGGAAGTAGGTGCCCTGGGCGGGGTCATCAATCCGGGCGCGCTGGCTGGCGGCATCATAGGCTAGTTGGTAGGTGGCGGCCTGATGGCCCGGTACCGACAGGTTGTAGGTGATGCTGACATCGCGGGTTGGCAGGTAGGCGGGCGGATTAGCCAAGGCCGGCGTGGCGCTGAGTAGCAGCAAGGCGGGGCCGATAAATTTCAAGGCAAATGTTCCTCTCGGGAGTGGGCGTACATGGCGGCGATTTCGGCGGCCAACAAGCCAGCTTCGGGTGCGCCGCAAAAGCGAGCAGGGATGTCGACCGCGCCAGCCAGCAATACATGGTAATCATCGCGCGGTACTTCCACCGCTCCGAAGCGGGTGAGGTGGGCGGTGATGAATTGTGTGTCGAGCAGAACGTAGCCGCCCAGGCGCAACCGGGCCACCAGATGCACCAGGGCGATTTTTGAGGCGTCGGTTTGGGTGGAGAACATACTTTCGCCAAAAAACGCCCCACCGAGAGACGCGCCGTACAGCCCGCCCACCATATGGCCCTCGGCCCAAACCTCGATGCTATGGGCAAAGCCCAACGCGAAGAGGTCGGTAAATAACCGCTCGATCTCCAGATTGATCCAGGTCTCCGGACGGTTGGCGCGGGCGGCGGCGCAAGCGGCGATGGTGGCGGCGAACTGGGTATCAGCGGTGATGGCGAATTTAGCGCTGCGCAGGGTTTTCATCAGGCTGCGCGGCAGATGGAATTTATCAAGCGGCAGCACGCCCCGCACTTCGGGGTCCAGCCAGTGCAGTGAGCGGCTGGCCCGCGATTCCGCCATCGGAAACATCCCCAGCCGATAGGCCCGGAGCAGCAGGTCGGCGGTGAGGACAAAAGGCCGGGCTGACATAGCATAAGCCTGCCATGACGGGCGGATTCGGAGAAGTGAAAGAAAATAAACCCCGCGTCAGATAAAAACCCATGCTCAAAAACACCTGCTTAAAAACATTTGGCATCGGGCAAAAATATACCCCGGATATTACTACCCGGGGCACTTCGGACGTTTCCTGAAGAGTTAGCGTTTTTACGCGATTATTTGATCTTGTCGGGAGTTGTTGGGCTGGGCTTAGCGTTCCGGTGAGGATACGGCCCAGGAATGGCTGTGCACCAAACCATCATCATGGTCGTGGTGCTGAGGGCGGGCAACGGCGGCCTGGCGGGCCAGGGCGGCGCGGCGGCGGCCAGTGTGGGGGGCTTCGCAGGAAGTCCAGGAATGGCTGTGGACCAGGCCATCATCATGGTCAGAGTGGCTGCGGGACATGTGATGAGCGGTTTGGTTTGACATGGTAAAAATCCTTTAGCGAAGCCGTGAAACAATGAGTGAATTATTTACACATCCAGGCCGAATGTCACGCGCTAAATGGCCCCAAAAACCCCTGTTTTACCGAAATCAGTAGATGACTTGACTGTAAAACTTTGCTATTTGTAAAACATGTCAAAAACCATCATTGGTAAAACCATCCGCCGGCTGCGGATGGAGCAAGGGTTTTCCCAACAGGGACTGGCGCAAAAGCTAGGTATTTCAACCAGTTATTTGAATCTGGTCGAGCATGACCAGCGCGGCGTGACCGCCAGCCTGCTGTTTAAGCTCACGGATATTTTGAAGGTTGACCTTGCCTCGCTTTCAGGCGTGCAGGAGCGGCAGTTCGAGATGGGTTTGCGTGAGGTGTTCAGTGACCCGCTGCTGGGAACTGACCCCGTGCCGGAGGCGGAAATTCAGGCGCTGGCGGCATCAGCCCCCAATGGGGTGCGGGCGATATTGGCGTTGCACCGGGCCTGGGCGGGGGCGCGTGAGGAATCTGGTGGCATCACGCTGCCCTCGGGGCGCAAAATTTTGCTGCCCAATGAGGAGGTGCGGGATTTTTTCCATGAACATGAGAATCATTTCGCGGTGCTGGAACTGGCCGCCGAGGCGATTGGCGCGACGCTGAATGCCGAGACCCTGGGAATGAACCACGCGCTGGCTGAGCGGTTGCGGCGCGACCACGGGCTGGTGGTCAGCGTTAAGCCGCTGCCGGGTGCGTTGCGTATTTTTGATGCCAAGGCGCGGTTGCTGACACTTTCAGAGGCCCTGCCACGTGAGAGCCGGGGCTTTCAAATGGCGTTTCAGTTGGCTTTGCTGGAATGCCGAGAGGCAGTGGAAAAACTGGTGAAGGAGGCGGCGCCAACCTCACGCGATGCTGCGGAACTGATGCGCATTGGGCTGCTGAATTATGTCGCCGGTGCGATCATGATGCCCTACGAATCGGTGCTGCACGCTGCCCGCGAGGTGCGGTACGATGTTGATGCGATCGCCGCACGCTTTGGGGTAAGTTACGAGCAAGCCTGCCACCGGCTTTCAACTTTGCAGCGCACTGGGGCGCGTGGTGTGCCGTTTTTTTTTCTGCGGGTGGACCCGGCGGGCAATGTGAGCAAGCGGTTTTCGGCGGCGGGGTTTCCCTTCATGCGCTTTGGCGGCACCTGCCCGCGCTGGATTGTGCATTCGGCCTTTGCAACGCCCGGCACCACCCGCGTGCAAATTGCGCAATTACCCGATGGCCAGACGTTTTTATGCTTCGCCCGGGCGGTTACAGGCCGCCCCGCCCGTTGGGGGGAGCCGCCGCCGGTACGGGTGGTGGCCATGGGCTGCGATGTGAGCCACGCCAATGACCTGGTTTATGCGGATGGGATTGATATTGCCACGGCTGCTGTTGGCATCGGGCTGTCATGCCGCCTGTGTGACCGGCAAGATTGCCGCTCCCGCGCATTTCCGCCGATTGCGCACCGGCTAACGCTTGACACCGGCACCACCAGCGCCAGCCCGTACAAGTTTGAGGCGAAAAAGGCTTAAGGCGCTATCCCCGCCTGGCCGCAAAAAACGCCTGTAGCATCTCAGCTGCGGCCTGTTCCCCCATGCCGCCGATGATTTCAGGTTTATGGTGGGTGGTGGTGTGGGTAAAAATGCGGGGACCGTGGTCAATGGCGCCGGATTTGGCATCATAAGCGGCGAACACCAGTTTTTTTATCCGGTAAGCGGCAATCGCGCCCGCGCACATGGCACAGGGTTCCAGCGTGACGGTGAGCGTGTGTTCGGCCAGGTAGCGCGTGCCCAAGGCGGCGCTGGCGGCGGTAAGCACCAGCATTTCAGCGTGCTGGGCCGGGTTGTTGGCAGCCTCCACTCGGTTGCCGGCCTTGGCGATGACATTGCCGGTGGCATCGGTGATCACGGCACCTACGGGAACCTCGCCCCGCGCGGCGGCGGCTTGGGCTTCGGCCAGGGCGATCTGCATGGGTGTTTGAACGGGCGTTTGCGTTGGGATCATGGTAGTTTCTTGCCTTGGGTGCGGGGGAAGGTCTAGGTCAGCGCATGGCAAAACTTCCTTTGGTCGGGCTGACGCTCGATGCTGAGCAACCCGGTGGCTATTCCAAATATCCGTGGTACGCGCTGCGGCAAAATTACACGGCGGCGGTAGCGGCGGCGGGCGGGCTGGCGGTGGCATTGCCGCATGACCCTGGTTTGGCGGCAGCCTATCTGGACAGGTTGGATGCGCTGATCGTGACCGGCGGGGCGTTTGATGTGGACCCGGCATTGTACGGCGATGCCGAGCGGCATGGCACGGTGGCGCTCAAGGCTGGGCGCACCGCGGCGGAAATGGCGCTGCTGCAAGGCGCTCTGGCTCGCAACATGCCGGTGTTGGGCATTTGTGGGGGTGAGCAACTGCTGGCGGTGGCACTGGGCGGCACGCTGATCCAGCATATTCCAGATGCCGTGGTGGGCGCACTGGCGCATGAGCAAACCACCCCGCATGACCAACCCGGCCACCCGGTGAAAATTCTGCCCGGTACGTTGTTGCATAAAATTGTGGGAACCGATGTGATGCAGGTGAACACCTCGCACCACCAGGCGGTGCGGGACGCGGGCCGGGCCAGGGTGAACGCTCTGGCGGCGGATGGTGTGATTGAAGGCATTGAGGATGATGCCTATAAATTTTGCCTGGGCGTGCAGTGGCACCCGGAATATTTAATTGATGCCGGGGATGCCCGGATATTTGCCGCACTTATAGAGGCCGCACAATGAATGAGGAGAGCGCCCCGCGGGGTGAGCGCATTGCCAAATATCTCTCGCGGGCGGGCATTGCCAGCCGGCGCGATGCCGAGGCGCTGATTGCGGCAGGCAAAGTGCGCATGAACAATGAAAATGTGACCCACCCGGCGGTGTTTGTAAGCCCTGGTGACATGGTGGTGGTGAACGGCAAGCCGGTAAGTGAGCCTGAGCGCACCCGGTTGTGGCGCTACCATAAGCCTGATGGTCTGGTAACCACTCATAAAGACCCCGAAGGCCGGCCCACCGTGTTTGAAAAACTGCCGCCAGATTTGCCGCGCGTGATCAGCGTGGGGCGGTTGGACCTAACCTCGGAAGGGTTGTTGCTGCTGACCAATGATGGCGCGCTCTCGCGCCAGTTGGAATTGCCCGCCACCGGCTGGCTGCGGCGCTACCGGGTGCGGGTGCACGGCGGTGTGGCGCCTGATAAATTGCGGCGCCTAGCCGATGGCATGGTGGTTGATGGTGAGCAGTTTGGGCCGATTGAGGCGGCGGTGGATTCCGTACAGCGCGCCAACACCTGGCTGAGTGTGTCATTGAAAGAGGGCAAAAACCGCGAAATCCGCCGGGTGATGGATGCGCTGTTGCTGCCGGTTACACGGCTGATCCGGGTGGCGTACGGGCCGTTCCAATTGGGTTTGTTGGAGCGCGGCGCGGTGGAGGAGGTTAACGGCAAAATTTTGCGCGAGCAGGTGCCTGGTTTGAAGAAATGACCAACCCGCGCATTATCGCAGGGGCATTCAAGGGTAAAAAACTTAGCACCCCGCCAGGGCTGGCAACCCGCCCCACCAGCGGGCGGGCGCGCCAGGCGGCGTTTGATATTTTGCTGCACGCGCCCTGGGCCGGGGCGGCTTTTATGCAAAAGGCCCGGGTGCTGGATGTGTTTGCCGGCACCGGTGCGTTTGGGTTAGAGGCACTTTCACGCGGGGCGGCGGCGGCCACGTTCATTGAAATTTCGCGCGATGCGCAGGCGGTGATCAAGGCCAATATTCTGGCCTGCAAGGTTGCGCACATAACCCGGGTGATGGGCGCGGATGCACTAGCACCCCCGCCCGGGCACGCGCATGAGCTGGTGTTTTTTGACCCGCCTTATGGGCAGAATTTAACCCTCCGGGCGTTGCTGGCGCTCAGCCTTACCGGCTGGGTGGCGCCAGGGGCGATTATTGTGGCGGAGCTGGGGCCAGATGATGAACTGGCACCGGCGGAACTTCTGGCTGAGCGGGTGCATGGCAAGGCGCGATTATTATTCTGGCGTGCCAAGCCGTAATCGGCCATCCTCTGCCCAAAGCGGCAAGCCGTAACAGCAGGGGGAAGCCATGTTTACCGAATATGAGCAATATGATGCGACCGGGCTGGCCGGGCTGGTGGCCGCCGGGCAGGTAACGGCTACTGAGGTGCTGGCGGCGGCCCTTGCCAGAATTGATGCGGGTGAGGCGAAATTTAATGCCATCGCGGTGGATATGCGCAGCCGCGCCAAGGCGCAGGTAGAGGTGCTGGTGGCGCCACAGGCGCAGGCACCGCTTGCCGGGGTGTTCGCCGGGGTGCCGTTTTTATTGAAGGATATGGATTTAACCTACGCCGGTGAGCGCCTAACCTGCGGGGCGCTGGCGCTGCGTGATTACAAACCCACCGAAACCTCCGAGATTGTGAAGCGCTATCTGGCCGCCGGGCTGGTGATTATGGGCAGCACCACCACGCCGGAACTGGCGTTGAAAGCCACCACCGAAACCGCGCTGCATGGCGCCACGCGCAACCCATGGAATTTAAGCTGCACGCCGGGCGGCTCCTCAGGTGGGTCAGGTGCGGCGGTGGCGGCGGGGTATTTGCCGATGGCGGCGGCGGCGGATGGCGGTGGGTCAATCAGGATTCCAGCCTCATATTGCGGGTTGTTTGGCTTAAAACCCTCGCGCGGGCGGGTGCCTTCTGGCCCGGCCGTGGGGGAGAAATGGGATGGCTGTGATGTGACACTCGGGGTCTCACGCTCGGTGCGGGATTCCGCCGCGTTGCTGGATGCGCTGGCCGGCCCGGCGGTGGGGGACCCGTTTATGATCGCGCCACCGGAGCGGCCTTATGTGGCTGAGATGGGTGCACCGGTTGGGCGTTTGCGGGTGGGGTTTTCAACCGTTTCACCAGTTGGCGGGGTGGTGGAACCTGAGATGGTAAAGGCTGTGCAGGCGGCGGCAAAACTGCTGGAATCGCTCGGGCATATTGTGGAGGAGGCAGCCCCGGCGGTGAACGGCGCGGCATTGTCACGCTGTTACATGGGCATGTATTTTGGCCATGTGGCGGCGGCGGTGGCGAAGTTTGAAAAATTAGCCGGTGCGCGGGAGCGTTCATACCACCCTGATACGCGGGCGGTAGCACTTCTGGGGCGTTCGATGTCAGCCGAGGCATTTGTGACAATGCGCGCGGCATGGAATGATTTTGCCCGCGCGGTGGGTGCGTTTCATGAAATCTATGATGTGTATTTAACCCCCACCACTGCGATGGGGCCGGCGAAAATCGGCAGCCTGGAGACGCCGAAATTACAGCAGCAAATGGTGAAACTGCTGGTGGCTGTGCGCGGTGGCGGGCTGCTGCTGAAGTCTGGCATTGTGGACAAATTGGCGTTTGAGAATTTGCAGCGCACGCCCTTTACCCAACTGGCGAACATGAGTTTCTGCCCGGCGATGTCAGTGCCGCTGCATTGGGGGGCGGATGGCATGCCGGTGGGGGTGCAGTTTTCAGCAAAACTCGGCGCCGAGGGGCTGCTGTTCCGGCTGGCCAGCCAGTTGGAAGCGGCCCAACCCTGGGCCCACCGGCGGGCGCTTGTTTAATGATATTTGGCGGCAAACGCCTCATCGCTCATGGTGAGGTATAAAATCGCCTCTATAAATGCGACGATGGCAGGAATGAGCGTCCAGCAAAACAGCAAATATGCAAGACCCCACTTAACTTGGCCGAGATAGAATTTATGCACGCCAAAGCCACCAAGAAAAAAAGCAAATAAAGCGGCCCCTACCCGGCTGCGCGACGAGCCGGCCACTGCTTGCCGGACGCCACATTTGGGGCAAATTTCGGCTTTGATGTTGATCAGCGCACCGCATTCAACACAATATTTCTCGGTGGCAGATTTTCGAGTGCTCGTCACATCCGACATGGCGCAAATTTCCTGCAATAATGATTTCGGTTCACTGCCGTAATTTTTACCTGTTGAATAGACAAGCGCAAAAAATTTACATTCGCGGCGCAACTAAGCCCGCATCAGCTTATGCAGCCGGACCGCCTGCATCACCCGCCGATGGGCAGGCTGGCCTGTTTGAGTAACGAGAGGATTCCCGCCTTCGCGGGAATGACGGGTGGGGTGCGGGGGTAATGGTAGCGCGTTACGTCGTTCATCTCCGTCGTCATACTCGCGTAGGCGAGTATCTGTTTGAGTCATGAGAAGGTTCCCGCCTGCGCGGGAATGACGAAAGGTGGTGCGGGAATGACGAAAAGAAGGGGTGGGAGGGCGGGCCGTCACCCCACCCCGTCATACTCGCGTAGGCGAGTATCTTTTTGAATGACGAGAGGATTCCCGCCTGCGCGGGAATGACGGGAAAGAGCGCGCGGCCGCTTAGCCCATCAGTTCAAACGGCCCGCCGGCTGCCAGCGCTTTTTGGTAGGCCGGGCGGGATTCAATGTTGCCAAGGTAGCTGGCCAGTTTGGGGGTAAGGGTGCCGCGTGTGGCGGCGGCCTGCAGCGGGAAGCTCATCATGATGTCAGCGCCGGTGAGTGCATCACCAGCGAAATAGGGAGCATTGCCAAGCTCACTGTCCCAAAATGCGATGTGGGTTTTGATCTGCGGGTCAAGATAGGATTTGATGACCCCCTGGGTGATCATCCGCGCCACCGGCTTGATGAAAAACGGCAGTTGCGGGGATTTTGGGATGGCGCCAAAAATCAGCTTCATCACCAACAGCGGCATGGCTGAACCCTCAGCATAATGCATCCAATAATTATACCGCAGCCGCTCCGCCGTGCCAGCCGCCGGGATCAGGCGGCCGTGGCCGTAGGTTTCAATAAGGTACTCCACAATCGCGCCGGTCTCGGCGATGGTTTTACCTGCATCAGTGATCACGGGTGATTTGCCGAGCGGGTGCACCGCCCGCAGTTCCGCCGGGGCCAGCATGGTTTTGGCATCGCGCTCATAGCGCTTAACCTCATAGGGGGTGCCAAGTTCCTCCAGCAGCCAGATGACACGCTGCGAGCGCGAATTGTTCAAATGATGAACGATGACCACGGCGGACCCCCTTAGATAGTTACGTATTGGTTAACGTA
Source organism: Acidocella sp. (assembly GCA_029077825.1). GTDB lineage: Bacteria > Pseudomonadota > Alphaproteobacteria > Acetobacterales > Acetobacteraceae > Acidocella. The sequence continues at coordinate 20,155 of JAQNCT010000007.1, forward strand.
TTTGCGTATAGCACCTTGCCGGTCATATCGATGAGGGAAAAATCAAGTTTCTGCGAGGATAGCGCGATGGTCATGAAGCCGTGCGCGCCGGAGGCGAAACCATCGCGCTTGGGCACACCGGGGTCGTAGGTTTCGGAGCCAGAGCCGTTGGTGACATAGGTGAGACCGTTGATTTTCACCACCTGCAAGCAATGGTCATGGCCATTGATGTAAATTTTCACATCATGCTTGCGCAAAATCGGGTCGAGCCTGGCGATCAGATCCGGCTGGTCATGATCATCACCGGTAACGGCGGTGTAGATCGGGTGGTGGCCGATGACGATTTTCCAGGGTGCGGTGGAGGCGGCAAGTGCGGCATCGAGCCAGCGCAACTGGGCATCAGAATCCTGGCCGGAAGTATCAACCTTGGTGCCGCTGTAGGCTTTGATGAAGGGCGAAGTGTCAAGATAAAATACATCGGCCTTGCCGCCGTCTGGTAGGGCATAGGTTTCCTGGTAGTAGCGGGCGGGCAGCTGCCAGCGCTGGCTTTGTTTGGCATAGTCAAACTGGGCTTGCACATTGCCGCGGTAATCATGGTTGCCCAGGGTGATCTTCCAGGGTGATTGCAGGGCTGCGGCGGTGTAAACCTGCTCGAAGGATTTTTGCCAGTGCGGGTCAGTAACGCTCTCGACACCGTTTTCATAGAAATTATCACCGAGTGAGATGGTGAATTGGCTGTTGATGGCGGCGGCGGTTTTGCCCATCTGCTCGGCGACATCCGTCTGGTTATCATGGCCCTTGCGGCCCCAATCGCCGATCAGGACAAAATTCAGCGGTGCAGCATCAGCGGATGCGGGGGCCAGCGGCAGAGCGGTGCTCGCCGTGAGGGTGGCGGAACTGGCCAGCAGGTGGCGGCGGGAAAGTTTCACGGGGTAACTCCTTAAAAGTCTGTCGCCGCCATAGCTCATTCGCGGGGCGTTGAACGTGACGGTTTTGTGTCAGTCGCCATAGCCGACAATGCCTTTGATTTCGAGAAAATCATTGAGGGCAAAATCAGCATATTCGCGGCCATTGCCGGATTGTTTATAGCCGCCAAACGGGGCGATGAAGTCACTGTCCGGATAGTTGAGATACACGCTGCCGGCGCGCATTTGGGCGGCCACCGCGCGCACCTGTTCAATATTTTTGCCCTGGATGTAGGCGGCCAGACCGTACACCGTATCATTGGCGATCTCGATGGCTTCCCCGAGCGTGTCATACGGCAGAATGGACAGCACCGGGCCGAAAATTTCCTCGACCGCGATGGTCATGCCGCGGGTGACATTGCCGAACACCGTCGGGCGGGCATAATAACCTTGGTTGAGCCCGGTAGGGCGGCCAAGCCCGCCAGCGGCTAGTATGGCACCCTCATCAATGCCGGATTTGATCAACCGCTGCACTTTGTCATATTGGGTTTGGCTGACCAGCGGGCCCAGAATGGTATGGGGGTCATGCGGGTCGCCGGTGATTTGTTTATTGGCTTCATCAGCGGCGATTGCCAATGCGGCATCATGCAAATGGCGGGGCACCAGCATTCTGGTGGCGGCATCACAGGATTGGCCGGAGTTCACAAAGCAGGCGGCAATGCCACCGCGCACGGCGGCATCCAGATCGACATCGGGGAGTAATATGTTGGCGGATTTGCCGCCCAGCTCCTGGCAGACGCGCTTGACCGTATCGGCCGCGGTTTTGGCAACAATGATGCCAGCGCGGGTGGAGCCGGTAAAGGACATCATGGCCACATCCGGGTGTTCCGCCAGTTTTTGCCCCACCGAGGGGCCATCGCCATTGACCAGATTGAACACGCCCGGTGGCACGCCGGCCTCGTGCATGATCTCAGCGAAGATAATGGCATTCAGCGGCGCGATTTCACTGGGCTTGAGCACCATGGTGTTGCCGCCCGCCAGAGCGGGGGCCACCTTGCAGACAATCTGGTTGAGCGGCCAGTTCCAGGGGGTGATAAGGCCGCACACGCCGATGGGCTCTTTTACCACCAGGGTGCTGCCGCGTGTTTCGGTGAAGGCAAAATCCTCATACACCTGGATCAGCGCCTTGAAATGTGCCTGCCCGACAAACGCCTGGGAATGGCGCGCAAAGCCAATCGGCGCGCCCATTTCGGTGCAGCAGGCTGCCGCAATGTCATCCATCCGGCGCTCATAAATGGCCAGGATGGTTTGTAAAAGCTCCATGCGCTCGGCTTTGGTGGTGCGGGCAAAGCCAGGGAAAGCGGCTTTGGCGGCGGCCACCGCCCGGTTGACATCAAGCGCGCTGCCGCCGGAAATTTCGGCAAATACCGCCTCGGTGGCCGGGTTGATGACCGCAATGCGGTTGGGCAGCAACGGGTCAACCCAGGTGCCGTCAATGTAGAATTTCAGGTGATTTGGCATAGCACTCCTGGTGGGTCATAGTTGGAGGAAGGTTTATAACACGCAATATAGCCATGGGTTTGACCGCAGGATGCGCCTTTTGCATTCACCACCTGATAACAACCAATTTTTGAGGGCACGATGGCTGAGGATCTTTATAAAGTTCTGGGGGTGGCAAAAGGGGCCAGTGCTGATGATGTGCGCAAGGCCTACCGCAAGCTCGCCAAGCTGCACCACCCGGATTTGAACCCCGGCAACAAAGTGGCTGAGGAAAAATTCAAGCTGGTTTCAGCAGCGAATGAAATATTGTCAGACCCTGCCAAGCGGGCGCGTTATGATGCCGGGGCGATTGATGAGAGCGGGGCTGAAAAAGCGCCAAGATATAATTATCGCCAATATGCCGACAGCGCCGCCGGGCAGCGCTACGCGGCGGGCGGTGGTGCCGGTGCAGGTGCTGGTACAGGTGCGGGCGGCGGGTATGGTGGTGAGAATTTTGAGGATTTATTTTCTACCATTTTCAGCAACCGGGCTGGCGGCGCGAATGTGCCGGCACGCGGTTCAGATGCACATTACGTATTGACCGCGGAATTTCTGGAAGCGGTGAACGGTGCGACCAAACGGTTGATTTTGCCAGATGGTCAGGCTTTGGATGTGAAAATTCCGCCCGGCACCACTGAAGGCGATGTGCTGCGGTTGCGCGGGCGTGGCAACCCGGGGCGGGCCAATGGCCCGGCGGGCGATGCAAAAATTGAGATCAACGTAGCAGCGCATAAATTTTATACCCGCGATGGCCAGGATATCAGGCTGGATTTGCCCATCACGCTGCACGAGGCAGTGCTGGGGGGGAAGGTGACAGTGCCAACCCCAGCGGGCCCGGTGGCCATGACCATCAAGGCGCATAGTGACAATGGCACACAGCTGCGCCTGCGTGGCCGGGGCGTGCCAGCCCACGGCGATAATCCAGCGGGCGATTTATATGTTAATTTGCGGGTGATGGTAGGCCAGCCAGACGCCGCGTTAGAGGCGTTTTTACAAGGCTGGAAGCCAGCCCATCCGCAAGACCCGCGGGCTGGCATGGAGGCGGTGAAATGATCAGCCTGGAGCGGATATTTGTGGAAATTCATGAATTATCGCCAGCCGATTTGAACCATTGGATTGCGCAAAATCTGGTGCGCCCGTTGGGCGGCCCGGGGGCGTATCAGTTCCAGGAGATTGATATTGCCCGTATCCGGTTGATTATGACCTTGCGTGATGAGTTGGAAATTGCTGAACCGGCGCTGCCGACGGTACTTTCGTTGCTTGACCAGCTATATGATTTACGCCGCCAGATGCGCCGGTTGAACGCGGCGGTGGAACATACCGTGCCGCAGGAGATTCGCGCCGCATTGCTGCGGCACTTAGATGGCTAGGGTAAGTTCGCACAGCCAACTGCCAGCCCCGCAAGACCACAGCACTTGCCGCTGGAAAGTTTTGGTTAAGGCTTAACCGTTACGTTTGGTTGCATGGACGGTGATGTAAGTTTCGAGGCTGATATTTGGTCTAACTGGCTGCGCAACCACCGCCATGGCGGCGATGCTGATTATGAGCGCCACGTGCACAGCCGGGTGGCGGCCTATGTGAAGCGTGTGCTGGACGGCGCCAAATTATGGCCAGACACAACCATGCTTGACATTGGGTCAGGCGAGGGGGCGGTGGGTTTTGCCGCGATTGAGCGTTTGGGCGCGCGCTTGCAGGTTATGTTTATTGATATTTCACCGGCTTTGCTGCGCCATGCTGAGGCGCTGGCACTTTGTGCGGGTGTGGCCAAACAATGCCAGTTTTTGCAGGCATCAGTTGAGCGCATGCCGGCGCTGGCTGATGAGACAATGGATGTGGTGACCAGCCGTGCGGCGTTGGCCTATGTGGCTGACAAGCCAGCAGCACTGCGCGAGTGCTTCAGGGTGTTAAAGCCGGGCGGGCGCATTTCAATCGGTGAGCCGATGTTCCGTGATGAGGCAATGGTGGCTGCAGCACTGGGTGAAGTTTTGGCGGCGCGCCCGCAGGGCCACCCAGACCGGTTGCTGCCCCTGGTGCAGCGCTGGCAGGCCGCGCAGTTTCCGGCCACGGCTGAGGGGATCGCCGCACACCCGCTAACCAACTTTAGTGAGCGTGATCTGGTAAGGTTTTTTCAGCAGGCGGGGTTTTGCCAGATTCACTTGGAGCTTCATATTGATGTGTGCCAGCCCACGCCCATGCCGTGGGAGGTGTTTATCAACACCTCACCCCACCCGCTGGCGCCAACCTTGGCGGAAATAATGTCAACCAGATTTGATGCCGAGGCGCGGGGTATTTTTGAGCACGCCATGCGCCCCACTGTTGTATCAGGCAACCGCACCTGTGTGGACCGCATGGCCTATGTAACCGCAATGAAACCGCATTTTTAAATGCCGCTGGGGGCTAACCCCCCAACAGTTTGCCCGCTTAGGAGCGCTGCTTGAGAGCGCGACCTAGGAATGTAGCGTGCGCAAGTAGGCAATAATGTCCTTGCCTTGCGCGTTGGTTAATATGCCCTTCCAGGCCAGCATTGGCTTGTCCAGTGTTTCACCGTCTTCGTCTCTGTCATTCATAATGGCGCGCAAAATCAAAGCATCGCTATTGTGGTAGGTTTTCTCCAGGCCTGGGGCGCGCAGATTGGCTGAGATGGCTGAGCCGAATTTTTTACCACCAGCGCCGTTGGCCATGTGGCAACTGGCGCAGTTGCTGGCGTAAAGCGCTGCCCCGCTTGCTACATTGGCGGCAACGTTGGTTGCAACATTGGCATTGGTGGTCTGGGCTGAGGCCATAGCTGGCGTGGCGATGCCGGTGAACATGGCAGTGGTGAGTAACATGGTTGCGAGCGCAAATGAGGCTTTGAGGGGTAGCTGCATGGGGTATTTATCCTGTATGGTGGTTAGATTTGTTCAGAGATTTTAATGGCAGCTTTGCAGCCGGTTTTAATAATTGCTGCCAGAACGCGGTAGCCTGGGGTTTTTTCAGCATCATTGGCCAGACCAATGTCGCGGTGCTCAAGTTCCTCAGCACGAAACTCAGCGATGGTGGCACGCAGCGGGGCTTCATCATCAGCGAGGGCAGTTTCCTGGGCTAAATAATGCTCATTGATGGTTTCCTCGACCGCCACCGTGCAGGCCATGGCGGCGCGAGTGCCCAGTGCGGCGGTAGCAGCGCCCAAAGCAAACCCGGCGATGTGCCAAATGGGAAGCAAGGCGGTGGGGCGCACCCGGCGTTCAGTGATGAGTTTGGTGAATGTATCCAGATGATGTTGCTCTTGCTCTTTCATATGCCGCAAGGTGGCACCGTGCGGGCCGCGCCCCAGTACCGCCAACTGCCCGGCATAAATACGGGCGGCGCCATATTCACCGGCATGGTCAACCCTGATAAAACGCTTGATTTGATCGCTCATGGAAGCCTCACCTAAAAAAACGCCGTGGTTTGCGTGATAGATAGATAATGGTCAGCAGCGCTAGTAACAGCTCGTAAAATAAATCCATCAGCGCCATCGAAACCGGCAGGCCGGGGATGATATAAACTGGCTTATCGCAAGGGATAGCAGGGGTCATGGGCAGGGCCATACCGGATATGAAATTACCATTACATTCTGGTAGCGGGCTGCGCCACAGGTTCATCTCCACCCCCACATGCACGCTGGCGATGACGGCACCCCCCAGCATGGTAAGAGCCGCCAGCCCCAGAACAAACCGCCCGGTGGGTGGGCGGCTAAGCAGGGCAAACGCGCCAAGTGCCACCATAATGCGATAGGGCCAGCGCTCCCACAGGCATAGCGGGCAAGGCACCAACCCTGCGCCATATTGCGCCCAATAAGCCAATGCCAACGCCGCCCCGCCGCCCAAAATAACCAACAGGGCGGCGTAACGATGGCTCATGGGTTGGAGGCAGTGCCGGGTTTTACAGCCGCAAGGGGCCGCACTATAAATTCAGACAGTGTTACGACCTCGTTTTGATCCATGGCGCGGCCTTACCTTAAATTTATCTCAAATCATAGTATGAAGCGGCTTAAATCACCCTTGGCGGCGAGCGGTGCCACCCGTTCATTCACATAGGCAGCGGTGACCAGCACGCTTTCACCGCCTCGGTCAGCGGCGGTGAAGCTGATCTCTTCCAGCAGTTTTTCGATCACGGTGGCAAGGCGGCGGGCACCAATGTTTTCGATCCGGTCGTTGATGTCATAGGCGAGGTCCGCCAGCGCATCGACAGCATCATCGGCAAATTCCAGCGTCACCCCTTCGGTGCCGAGCAAAGCGGTGTATTGCTTGAGCAGCGAATGTTCCGGTTCGGTCAGGATGCGCTTGAAGTCATCGCGCGATAGCGAGGACAATTCCACCCGGATAGGCAAGCGGCCTTGCAGCTCGGGCAGCAAATCCGCCGGCTTGGCAACATGGAAAGCGCCTGAGGCGATGAACAAAATATAGTCAGTTTTGATCGGGCCGTATTTGGTTGAAACCGTGGTGCCTTCAATCAAGGGCAGCAAATCACGCTGCACGCCCTCACGCGAGACATCACCGCCGCGGAACCCGCCTTCGGTTTTGGCGCAGATTTTGTCGATCTCATCGAGGAACACGATGCCGTTGTTTTCGGCGTGGCGCAGCGCGTCTTTGGTCAAAGCGTCAGTGTCCAGCAACCGGTCAGATTCCTCGCGCTCCAGGGCGCTGCGGGCTTCGGGCAGCGGCATTTTGCGCTTGGCTGGCTGGCGGCCAAACATGCCTTTCATCATCTCGCCAAGATTGATGGCGCCGTTTTGCGGTGCGCCTGGCATGTCGATCATGCCAATGGGCATCCCGGTGGGCGCGTCATTCAGCGCCACCTCGATTTCCTTATCCTCCAGCTCACCGGCGCGCAGCATGCGCTTGAATTTCACCCGCGTGTCAGCTGAGGCACCCTCACCCACCAGCGCGGTAAGGATGCGCTCCTCGGCGGCGGCCTCGGCCTTAACCTGCACGCCCTTGCGGTTTTGTTCGCGCAGCATGGTGATGCTGGCTTCCACCAGGTCACGCACGATGCTTTCCACATCGCGGCCCACGTAGCCCACCTCAGTGAATTTGGTAGCTTCAACCTTAATGAAAGGCGCTTGTGCCAGCTTGGCCAGCCGCCGGGCAATTTCGGTTTTGCCGCAGCCGGTTGGGCCGATCATCAGGATGTTTTTGGGCACCACCTCATCGCGCATCGCATCAGGCAGTTGCAGGCGGCGCCAGCGGTTGCGCAACGCAATGGCCACGGCGCGCTTGGCGTCGTTCTGGCCAATGATGAAGCGGTCAAGCTCGGAGACAATTTCACGCGGGGCGTAGATGGGAACGTCGATCACAATGTTTCAACAATCAGGTTTTCGTTGGTGTAGATGCAGATATCGGCAGCAATTTTCATCGCGCGGCGGGCGATGTCCTCAGCGCTTAATTCCGGGATGGTCATGAGGGCGCGGGCTGCGGAGAGGGCGAAGTTACCGCCCGAGCCGATGGCCACCACGCCGTCTGAGGGTTCCAGCACGTCGCCATTGCCGGTCAGGGTGAAGCTGCGCTCGGCATCGGCTACAATCAACATGGCTTCCAGACGGCGCAGGTAACGGTCAGTCCGCCAGTCTTTCGCCAGTTCCACGCAGGCGCGTTCCAGCTGGTTGGGGAAGCGCTCCAGCTTGGTTTCAAGCCGTTCCAGCAGGGTGAAGGCATCGGCGGTGGCACCGGCAAAGCCGGCCAGCACCGCGCCGTTACCAATGCGGCGCACCTTGCGGGCGTTGCCTTTCACCACGGTGTTACCAAGCGAAACCTGGCCATCACCAGCCAGTGCTACTTTGCCGTCCCGGCGAACACAAAGGATGGTGGTGCCGTGCCACCCTACAGGGTCATGAGGAGTTTCCATGAGTTATCATCTGGCAACCCACCAGCAGATTGACAAGCCTGCCGCGTGGTTTGCCGGGGTCAGGAGGGATGGATGCTGAGGCTGGGCTTGCTGCCTGATGGATTGCCCCCAACCGGTTTGGTGCCGATCAGCTGTGTAATGGCGGCGATGCTGTTGGGGGTGTTCCAGTTAGCCCCGCCTTCCAGCCGGGCCACCATCCGGCCCGCCGGGTCGATCAACACGGTGATGGGGATGCCGTTAGACTGCAGCAGGTCAGGGGCGTTGCCGTCAGTGTCGAGCAAAATTGGCAGGGTGGTGATGCTGTGTGATTTATAAAATGGTTGCACGGCCTGCGCGCCGTCAGAGTCAACTGAAACTGGCAGCACCAGAATTTTAAAAGGGGCGAGTTGCGGCGCCAAGGCCGCAATGCTGGGGAGTTCCGCCACGCAAGGCGGGCACCAGGTGGCCCAAACATTCACCAGCAGCCCGGAGCCGCGGTAGTCCGCCAGCGAGAGCGGGTGGCCGGTTTGATCGGTGAATTTCAAATCAGGCGCGGTGCTGGGCATAATTTGCTGCAAGCCGGTTGAGGCATCCGGCAGGTCTTCAGGGCTGATCTGGGCGTGGGCGTAATTGCCCCGGGCGGCGCTGACGGCTAAGCCTGTGGCAGCGGCGATGATGGATCGGCGTGACAGGTGGCGCGTCAGTGGGCGCGTGAGCGATGGGTGGGTTGGTTTGAGCAAGGACAAGACGAACACTCCGGTAGGGCAGGCGTTGCAGTGGGGCGGCCGGTTTGGTGCCGGACCCGCTGCGGTGATGCAAGCCATTAACGTCTCAATTGGGTTCGACCGCAAATTATGGCAACAGGATATTACCGGCAGCCGCGCCCACGCCGCGATGCTGGGGGCGCAGGGTATTCTAAGTGCCACCGATGTGGCGGCGATCGACGAGGGGCTTGCCGCGATTGCCGAGGAGATTGAGGCCGGGCGTTTTGGGTTTATTGATGCGCTGGAGGATATTCATACCAACATCGAAGTGCGGCTGACAGAACGCATCGGTGAGGCGGCACGGCGGCTGCACACCGCGCGCAGCCGCAATGACCAGGTGGCGACTGATTTTAAGCTATGGGTGCGCGGCGCGATTGATGATGTGTCTGCCCAGGTGAAGGATTTGATGCGCGCCCTGGCTGAACGCGCGGCAGCACATGCCGCCAGCGTGATGCCAGGCTTCACCCATTTGCAGACCGCCCAGCCGGTGACGTTTGGCCATCATCTGCTGGCCTATGTCGAGATGCTTTCGCGCGATGCCGGGCGGCTGGCTGATGCACGGGCGCGGCTGAACGAATGCCCGCTTGGGGCGGCGGCATTGGCCGGCACCTCGTTTCCGATTGACCGGCAGATGACAGCGCAAACCCTGGGGTTCGAGAGGCCCACCGCCAATTCACTGGATTCGGTCTCGGACCGTGATTTTGCGTTGGAATATTTATCGGCGCTGTCGATATTAGCGATGCATCTCTCGCGCTTTGCTGAGGAAATCATCATCTGGTGTTCCTCACCCTACAGGCTGATTAGCTTGAGTGATGCTTTCACCACCGGCAGCTCGATCATGCCACAGAAGCGCAACCCGGATGCCGCTGAACTGACCCGCGCCAAGACCGGCCGGATTTTTGGAGCATTGCTGGGGCTGCTGACCGTGATGAAGGGCCTACCGATGGCGTATGCCAAGGATATGCAAGAGGACAAGGAGCCGGTGTTTGATGCTACCGACGCGATTTCATTATGCCTCGCCGCTACCGCCGGCATGGTGCGTGATATGCAGGCGGATACCGCGCGAATGGCAGCGCTGGCGGGCAGCGGGTTTTCCACCGCAACGGATCTGGCGGACTGGCTGGTGCGGGTGTTGGGCATGCCGTTTCGTGATGCGCACCATGTCACCGGGCGGATTGTGAAGCTGGCCGAGGACCAGGGGGTTGAACTGGCGCACGTGAAGCTGGCTGATATGCAGGCGGTTGAGCCGCGTATCACTGAGGCGGTGTATAAGGTGCTTACGGTGGAAGCCTCAGTTGCATCGCGGACAAGTTATGGCGGTACGGCACCTGTGCGCGTGGCGGCGGCGGCGGCGAAATGGCTGGAGGTTTTGGCATGAGGTTTATGGTTTTGAGCGCGATGGTGGCACTGGCACTGGCCAGTTGCGGTAAATATGGCCCGCCCAGCCCGCCTGGTCCGGCGGCGGATGTGCAGTATCCGCGCGTCTATCCGGCGCCCTGATATGGCGGTGGCGGAACGGCGGGAAGATACCCCTGAGATTGCCGATTTGCTGGCGGCAAGGCCAGCATTTTCGATGCATGCGCAGGTGGGATTATGTTTTGAAGATGTGGCGCTGAACGCTGTAGCTGATGCTTTTGGCACCCCAACCTGGGTATATGGCGCTGCGAGCATGCAAGCACGTTACGCAGCACTGGCGGCTGCGTTCGCGGCGGTGGGGCTGCACCCGCATATTCATTACGCGGTGAAGGCCAATGATCATCTGGCGGTGCTCTCAGTGTTGCGGGCTGCAGGGGCGGGTGCTGATGTGGTCAGCCTGGGTGAATTTATGCGCGCGCAAAAAGCCGGCGTGGCGGCGGCGGATATTGTGTTTTCAGGGGTTGGAAAATCACCGGTTGAGATGGCGGCGGCACTGGCGGCGGGGATTGGCCAGATTAATGTTGAAAGCGCTGAGGAGCTGAGCGTTCTTTCCGAAGTTGCCGTAAAAACCGGCAAAATTGCTAACATCGTGCTGCGGATGAACCCCGATGTGGATGCCGGGACGCACGCCAAAATTACCACCGGGCTGGCCGATAATAAATTTGGCATCGCAGCACATGATGTTGTGGGTTTGTACGCTCATGCGGCGCGCCTGCCTGGCATCAAGCCGGTGGGCATTGCCTTGCATATCGGCAGCCAGATTCTTAGCCCGGCACCGTATGCCACCGCCTATGCCAAGGCCGCTGACATGGTGCGGGCCTTGCGGGCGGCGGGGCAAGTGGTTTCGGTGCTGGATTTGGGCGGCGGGCTGGGCATTGGTTATTATGATGAACCCGGCATTTCGCTGCCTGCGTTTGCCGCGATGGTGCGCGCCACCGTGGGTGATTTGGGGGTGCGCTTATTGCTGGAGCCAGGGCGTTATCTGGTGGGGCCGGCGGGCTTGCTGCTGGCTTCGGTGATTTTGCAGAAGCAAAATGGCGCCAAGCGGTTTGTGGTTTTAGATGCCGCGATGAATGATTTGCTCCGGCCGGCTTTGTATGAGTCCTATCATGGTATTTTACCAGTAAGTGCGGTGGATTTTATGCGCCCGGCATCACCCGCTGATGTGGTGGGGCCGGTGTGTGAAACCGGTGATACATTCGCCGTTGACCGCGTGCTGCCCAGCTTCAAGCCAGGGGCGCGGGTGGCGCTGCTCGATGCTGGTGCTTACGGTGCGGTCATGAGCAGCCCCTATAATGCCAGGCCGCGGGCGGCGGCGGTGCTGCTTGATGGCGGACGGATGCATTTGATTTCTCCCAGGCAGACACAATCGGATTTATGGGCACACGAGATCATTCCCGGCTGACCAAGCTGCGCAGGGCCGCGGCTTGGGTGCTGTGGGCGGAGGCGCTAACGCTGGCGCTGGCACCTTGTGTGGGGGTGCTGCTGGCCTATGTGGTTTTGGGGTTGCTGGGGCTGGGCAACGGCTGGTTGCTGTTCGCAACATTGATTATATCGGCGGTGTTGCTGTTTTGGCGGCTCTGGCATTTCAAAGCGCCCGCTGCCGCTGACATTGAAAAGCGGATTGAAACGGCCTCGCATCTGCCGCATCGGCCGTTTGCGGCACTGCATGACATGCCCGAAAACGATGCTGATGCCGCCAACGATATTTGGGCGGCGCACCAGCGGCGGGCGGCGGTGGCACTGGCGTCGGCAAAGCTCCCGGTATTTAGCGTGCAGGCGGCGGCGCGTGATAAATTCGCGCTGCGCGGTTTGTTGCTGGCAGGGTTGCTGGCGGGCATTGTGGTGGCGGGTGCGCAGGCACCGCTACGAATCGCCGCTGCTTTTACCCTGCCGGAGTGGCCGTTCCCCGGCCCGCACGTTACAGCCTGGGTGACGCCGCCAAGTTACACCGGGGCACCAGCGCATGTGCTGGCCTCTGGCGAGGCGTTTACCACCCTGGTTGGTGCGCACCTGACCGTGATTACCGATGGCCCGCGCCAGGCATCGCGTGTGAGAATCGGCAAGGATGCTGTCACCACCAGCACTTTAAGTGACACAAGTCATCGCGCCGATGCCACCATCACCGGCTCCGCGATGTTAACAGTGGGGCCGTGGTGGCACCGGCTGGCGCAGTGGAACATCACCGCCGTGCCGCCGGTTGCACCGGTGGTGGTTGTGACGCAGGCTGATGTTGCGCAAGCCAATAGTATCAAGTTGCAATGGCACGTGACTGACCCTTACGGGCTGACGTCGCTGGCGGTATCGTTCAAACCGGTGGGGTATCCAAAAGCGCTGAGTTTCAGCTTTGCCTTGCCCTCCCACACGGGTGATGGCCAGGCGCTGGTTGATCTGGCGCGCTCACCCTTTGATGGTGAACCGGTAACGCTGAGCGTGGTTGCTCAGAATTTGGCCGGGGTGAGCGGTAGCGGCAGTGCTGCGCAGAGCTTCACCCTGCCGGGCCTGCTCTTGCATGACGCCACCGCCGTCGCGCTGCTGAAACTGCGGCGCCAAATTGCCAACGGCGCGGGCAGCACTGGCTATGACGTGGCGAGCTTGCAGCAATTGAGCCGCCAGCCACCGAGCGCCATCAGCCCGGCAGCGGATGTGCAGATCGCCGCATTGGGCGCCAGCATTGGGCTGGGTGCTGCCACTGTGGCGGATGCGGTGGACCGGCTGCTGGCGCTGGCGCTGGAAATTGAGGCCGGCCCGGATTTTTTACCCGCGCGGCAATTGGCCGCCAGTGACCAAGCGCTGCTGGCGGCATTGCGGGCCGGGCTGCACGGCGCGCCACCAAACGCCGCTGCTTTACAAAAATTATTGCAAGCGATGGAAGCGGCGGCGGCCCGCCATATTGCTGCCTTGCAGGCTGCCGCCGGCCAGGCTGCCGCCGGGCAGGAAGGTAAGCCAATGCAGCTCTCGGCCCTGGATGAACTGGCGCAGAAAATTGCGCAGGACGAAGCCGCCGGACGCACCGAACAAGCAGCACAGGAGCTGAAATTATTTCAGCGTGTTTTGCACGCCCTGCAAAATGCCCGGCCGATGAGTGCGGCGGAAATGGCGCTATCGAAGGCAGCACTTGCGGCGGCGCAAGCCATCGCCGGGATGACCAAGGCTGAGGCCGCTCTGTTGGATGCCACCAACGCCGGGACCGGCAGTGCCGCGGCGCAAGGCGCAATCAAGGACCAGTTGGACGCCGCCCGCCAGAGCCTCGCCAAGGCGGGGCTTGATCTGCCGGGGCTGCAACCTGCTGGTGCTGCAATGCAAAACGCCAAAACCGCGCTGGCGGGGAATGACCCCGGTCGCGCTGCCACCGCAGAGACGACTGCCATTAAAAATTTACAGGATGCCGCTGCGGCCTTGGCGAAAGCGCAGAAACAGCAGATTTCGCTCAATCCTGGCGAGGCTGCGGGGCAGGATGACAGCGGCGATTCCGCGGATGGTTTACCGGACGAGCAATCCGACCCGAATTTCAACCCTGACCACGCCAACCCGGCTGCCGCCATTCAGCAGCAGATCATCCAGCAGGATGCCAAGCCCGCCCCGGCACCAACGCACCAATATTATCAAAGGCTGCTGGCCTCTCCGCCTTAAGCGGTGGTTTTGTTATTGCGCTGTTCCAGTTGTAGGCCCGGTTGTTGGCACAGCGGGCGGCGTGCTTGGGTTTTCCAATGCGTTCCAATCCACGGGTGGCATGTCAGCAACCTTCTGGCCGTTCAAACTAACGGTGCCGTTACCAAAAATGGCATGCAGGGCAAGGCTTTGGCCATCAGTGGGGGAAGTGGTGAGATAGGGTGACAGCAGCGCCTGCGCTGCCGCCATGCTGTCCTGCGTGCTAGGGTAAGCGTTGGTAATGGCGCTGGTGAAGGCATCCACCTGCAGGGCGGTGAGATTGGCGGTGCCGGTTGGTTGCAGGTTTGCATCAAATTTCAGTGCGGCATCGGCGGCGGCGGCGGAAGGGCCGATGGTGATTGCCAGATTTATGCTGCCGTTACCGCCGCCGACGGCCCATTCATGGACCAGCGGCATCAGGAGTTTTTGTTCCGCAACCGGGTCAGTCTGCATCGCGCGCAACTTGTTGAGGGCATCGTTGAGATCAGGCGGCACCGGGCCGGAGAGCGAGAAGCCAATGCCCAGATGGGTGATTTTGCCTCCAAACGGGATTGAGCCGATGCGGGTCAGGATGGGCGAGAGCGCCATGCCGTTGATCGTGGTGGTGCCGACGAGCACCGGGCTGCCGGCGTCAGCGTTCAAATTCAGGTCGGAATGGTCGGTCAGGCTATCAATATGCATGACCAGCAGGCTGCCCTGGCTCGCCAAAATGTCGATATTGCTGGCGGCCAGGTCACCGCTTCGGAATGGAAATTTGGTTTTGTTGAACAGCGCGTTGGGGTCGAGCGTTTCGCTGACCACAATGCTGCCAGTGTTGATAACAGCATCGATGTCATTATCGATGGCGACGGCGATTTTATTCGGAAAATCAGTGTAGAAAACCGTCGGGTTGGCGGCGTTGATCCGCAAGCCGAGCGTGGGCAGCGTGACCGTGCCGCTATGGCCATCGGCTTCGGGCGGCAGAGTAATAACCAGATTATGGATGGTCACCAGCGCTTGCAGCGGCGAGGTGCCGGTTTGCAGGCTGGAATAGCTGATCTTGAGGCCATTGGTGGCCTGAGTTTCGGCCCAAGCGGCAAAACCGCTGGCAATGCGGCCTTGCGCGTACCACCATAACCCCACCCAGGCGAAAACCAGCAGGACGAGAAGGCTGAGCAGAAATTTCAAAATGCCACGCATGATTGTCTCCCATTAGGCTCAGCCCGATATTGGCTTCATTATGCGGTACTATTGACCGGCGGCCAAGGGTTTGGCCTTTGAGGATACAGCGTGTGGTTGGAATTTGATGCGAATTTTTAATGATTGGCGGGGTTTGCAGGCAACTGCCCGCGGGGCCGCCGTGGCCTTGGGTAATTTTGATGGTGTGCATCTGGGCCATGCCGCGGTGGTGCGGGCTGTGCACGCCGCCCGGCCAGACCGTAAACTGGCGGTGCTGACCTTTGAGCCGCACCCAAGGCAGTTTTTCCGCCCGCAGGATGCGCCGTTCCGCCTGACATTGAGCCATGAAAAAATAGTAGCGCTGGCGGCGCTGGGGGTGGATTATGTTTATCAGCTAAATTTTGATGAGGCGTTCTCGCACCTTACCGCCGCGCAATTTATGCGCGACGTGCTGTTTGAGGGGCTGGGGGCGGCGCATCTGGCCTGCGGGGCGGATTTTGCCTTTGGCCACCGGCGCGGCGGCGATGTGGCGTATTTGGGCCAACAGGCTGAGGCGTTAGGCATGGGGCTGAGCATCGTGCCGGCGGTGAGCGATGCTGAGGGGCCCATTTCCTCAACCCGCATCCGCCGGCTGTTGCAGGATGGCTACCCGGAGCGCGCAGCCGCTTTGTTGGGGCGGGCGCACACCATAAGGGGTGAGGTGGTGCATGGCGATAAAAGGGGCCGGACCATTGGGTTTCCCACCGCCAATATTTACTTACACCAGCATCTGGAGCCTTGCCGGGGGGTGTATGCCATTACCGCCGCCCTGCCAGGCGGGCAGGTGGCCAAAGGGGTGGCCAACATCGGCCAGCGGCCCACAGTAGGCGGGCTGGAGCCCAGGCTGGAGGCGCATTTGTTTGATTATGAGGGGGATTTATACGGCCATGAGGTGACCGTGGCGCTGCATCATTTTCTGCGTGAGGAGAAAAAATTCGGCTCATTTGAGGAATTAAAGGGCCAGATTTTGCAAGACGCTGCCCAGGCGCGGGCGATGCTTGACAAGTAAGCCGTTCCCCTCAATCCCATGCGCCATGAGTGATGCACCGACTGACTATAAAGCAACCGTTTTCCTGCCCCGTACGGAATTTCCGATGCGCGGCGATTTACCCACCCGCGAGCCGCAGGCGCTGGCCCGCTGGGAGGCGATGGGCATGTGGGATAAATTGCGTGCGGCCGCCAAGGGTAAGCCGCCCTTCATTCTGCATGACGGCCCGCCGTATGCGAACGGTAATCTGCACATCGGCCACGCGCTTAATAAAATTCATAAGGACGTCATCAACCGCGCCCAGCAGATGGCAGGGCGGGATGCCAACTATATTCCCGGTTGGGACTGCCATGGCCTGCCGATTGAGTGGAAGGTTGAAGAAAAATACCGTGCCAAGAAACTTGATAAGGATGAGGTGCCGGTACTGGAGTTCCGGCGCGAGTGCCGCGAGTATGCGCAACACTGGCTGAATGTGCAGGCGGAGGAATTCAAGCGCCTCGGCGTGGCGGGCGATTGGGCGCACCGGTATGCCACGATGGATTTTGAATCCGAGGCGTTGATTGCCGGTGAGATTGGGAAGTTTTTGCTGAATGGCGCGCTGTATCGTGGTTTGCGCCCGGTGATGTGGAGCCCGGTTGAAAAAACCGCTCTGGCAGAGGCGGAAGTTGAGTATCATGATAAAAAGGATACCGCGATTTACGTGCGGTTCCGCGCTGTGGATGCCGCTGAAAGCATTGTGATCTGGACCACCACGCCGTGGACGATTCCCGGCAACCGAGGTTTGGCGGCGGGGCCTGAGCTGGATTACGTGCGCGTGCGCGTGGATGCTACTGCGGAAGGTTCGCTGGCCGTGCCCGGTGAGGTGCTGATTATCTCGCAGGAATTGCTGGCGGATGTTTGCGCCAAGGTTGGTATTGCTGCGCATACGGTGCTGGAAAACTTCAAGGGCATTACGCTTAAGGACATGCGCTTCCACCATCCGCTGGCGCAGATCCATGAAGGCTATAATTTCTCGGTTCAGGTGATGCTGGGTGATTTCGTAACCATGGAAGCCGGAACAGGCATTGTTCACATGGCGCCGGGCCATGGTGAAGATGATTTTGCGCTGTGCAAAGCGAATGGAATATTGGTTCCTGACACCGTTGCCGATGATGGGACGTACTACCCTTCCGTGCCGCTGTTTGCCGGCGTGCATGTTTACAAAGCCGCTGACCCGGTTTGTGCGGCACTCACCCAGGCTGGTGCGTTATTGCACCGCGCCGAGTTTATGCATTCCTACCCGCATTCATGGCGCTCCAAAGCGCCGCTGATTTACCGAGCGACAGCGCAATGGTTTATTCGGATGGACGGGGAAAAAGCCATCCGTGCGCAGGCCCTGGCCGCGATTGATGCCACGCATTTTGTGCCGGAAATTGGCCGCAACCGCATTCGCTCGATGGTGGAATCGCGCCCTGATTGGTGTATTTCACGCCAGCGGGCCTGGGGGGTTCCGATTGCGATTTTTGTTGATAAACATACGCATGAACCCCTGCGTGATGCGGCGGTGATGGCGCGGATTGTGGAGATTTTCAAAACCGAAGGGGCGGATGCCTGGTACGCCCGCCCGGCGCAGGATTTTCTGGGTGATGACTACAAGGCTGACGATTATGAGCAGATAATGGATGTGGTGGATGTCTGGTTTGAATCCGGCTCCACCCACGCTTTTGTGCTGGCAGCGCGCGGCCTGCCGGTGCCGGCTGATGTGTATCTGGAGGGGTCAGACCAGCATCGTGGGTGGTTCCAGGCATCGCTGTTGGAATCAGTCGGCGCCCAAGGTTTTGCGCCGTTCAAGGCGATTGTGACGGATGGGTTTGTGCTGGATGAGCAGGGCCGCAAAATGTCAAAATCAATGGGCAATGTAACCGCCCCACAGGAGGTGAACGACAAATACGGCGCTGATATTTTGCGGCTGTGGGTGATGAATTCTGATACCTCGGAAGATTTGCGCATCGGCCCGGAAATTCTCAAGCAGCAGGCCGAACTTTACCGGCGTTTGCGCAATACGCTGCGCTGGATTTTAGGCTCGCTGGATGGGTTTACCGAGGCTGAAAAACTGCCCGAGGCGGCATTTCCAGAGCTGGAAAAACTAATGCTGCACCGGTTGTGGGAGCTTGATGCGCTGGTGCAACAAGCAATCATCAGCCATGATTGGACCGGCGTTTACCCTGCCATTCATCATTTTTGCGCCACGGATTTATCAGCGTTCTATTTCGATATTCGCAAAGATGCGTTGTATTGTGATCGCGCCGGTTCCCAAAAGCGCCGCGCCTGCCGTACGGTTTTAGACATATTGCACCGCTGCCTTACCGCCTGGCTGGCTCCGGCGTTGCCCTTTACCGCAGAGGAATCCTGGGTGTCGCGCTTTGGTGAGAGTGTCTCGGTGCATCTGACCTTGTTCCCGGAAATTCCGGCGGCGTGGCGCGATGATGCGCTTGCTGAAACCTGGGCTGGCATTCGCGCCCAGCGCAGTGATATCACCGGTGCTATCGAGGCCATGCGGCGGGATAAAACCATTGGCTCCTCATTGCAGGCGGTTGCGGTTATTTCCCCTGCGGCAAAAAATCTCTTGGGCGATGATGCCACCTGGGCTGATATCTGCATCACCTCGGGGGCTGGTTTGGGCGATGCTAACGGTGCGGCAATGGCCCCCGGCACTAAATGTGAACGCTGCTGGCGTGTTCTCCCCGAGGTCGGTGAAAACAAAACCCATCCCACATTATGTATTCGCTGCTGCGAGGCTGTGGCACCATGAACCGCCGTGCGGCTGGCATTGTTCTGGGCAGCGTCATCCTGGCGGCTGATCAGGCTAGTAAGTACGCCGTGCTGCACCAGCTTGGCCTTACTGACGGGCATTTCCTGGTATTATTGCCGGTGTTGAATTTTGTGCTGGTGTGGAATCACGGGGTTACCTTTGGCATGTTTAATGGGCTGGGGGGTTTTGGCATTATTTTGCTGGCGGGCGTCGCGCTGGCGGTGGTTACAGCACTCGGTGTGTGGCTGTGGAATACCGAGCGCTTGGTGACCACGCTGGCCATCGGCGCGATTGCCGGTGGCGCGATTGGCAATGTTTTGGACCGTTTGCGCTACGGCGCGGTGGTGGATTTCATCCAGGCTCATATCGGCACCTATTCTTGGTACGTATTTAATGTGGGGGATGCGGCGATTGTGTGCGGGGTGGGGGTATTGATGGCCGAGAGCCTGTTGCGAGGAAACCCAACCGGCGATAGGAAGGCATCATGAAACGCAATCAAATCATCACCGGCCTGGCTGCCTTGTCGCTATCCATCACGCTTGCCGGGTGCGGCGGCGAGGGGATCAAGAAAACCTTCGGGCTGGAAGCCAACCCGCCGGATGCTTTCGATGTCGGCACCCAGGCGCCGCTTTCGCTGCCGCCGGAACTGGGCGTGCTGCCTTCGCCAAACCCAGGCGAGCCGCGCCCGCAGCAGGTGGATGCCGCCCAGCAAGGGCTGGTTGCCATCTCCCCAGCTTCGGCGTTGCCACCCTCGAGCAGTTCGGCCACCGGTGGCCAGCAGGCCTTGTTACAGGCCACCGGGCCAACCCCGCCGTCAGGTATCCGGGCGGATGTGAACCAGTCAGCGATGATTGCCTCCAAGCCGCCGGGCTTTGTATCGCGCCTGATGGGTAATGGCCCCACCCCGCCGCCGACAGTTGATGCCAGCGCCGAGGCCCGCCGTTTGCAGGAAAACCAAGCCCTTGGTCAGCCGGTTACCACCGGGAGCACGCCGCAGCAGACCACCCAAAGCCCGGGCCTGTTGAGCCGGTTCATGAATATTTTCTGAGCTTTAAGGGGTTTAGGCTGGCAGCATGGTGGCCGCGGGGGGCGTAAGCCTAGGCGGCGACATTACGTCTCGACATAAAAGGCGGATGGCGGTAGTCATACGCATTGTCATACGTTGAGGCCCCATGAACCATGTCGTCATCCGCAAACAAGGTAATTCTGTAGGCATTGCGTTGCCGTTGGAAACGCGCATCCGGGCTGGGCTGGAAGTCGGGCAGGAAATGACGATCATCGAACTGGCCGACGGGATCAAGCTGGTGAAGCGCAGTGCAGCGCTGGAGCGGCAGTTGGGGCTGGCGCAGCAAGTTCTGCGTGAGCAAGCTGAGGCTTTGCTGGAGCTGGCTAAACGCTAAACCCGCCAGAGTTTGTGGCGGCGGACGTGGTGATGTATCTGCATGACCAATCCATCCGCGCTTATGGGGGCTATCACGGCGTGCGTGATGCAGCGCTGCTCGCCAGTGCGTTGAACCGGCCGCACGACAAGCTTGATTATAATTGCCGCGCGGATTTTCCGGACCTGGCGGCAGCCTATGCCTTTGGTATTGCCAAAAACCATGCGTTTATTGACGGTAATAAGCGTACCGCCTGGGCGGTGTGCGTGTTGTTTTTGAAGCTGAACGGCATCGAAGTCAGTGTGCCACCCGACGATGTGGTAGAAACGATGGTGGCGCTGGCCACCAGCGCTATCAGCGAGGCGGATTTTGCGCGTTGGTTGAGCCGTGGATGCCAGCCGGTGCCGACATGACGGACAGGTTTCGCCAAGCCACCCTCAAACGACATTAAATTACCTAAAACTGCCTCAGAACATGCCAGATAGCCAGGCTGCGCACGGTGACAGTGACCGCAAAACGTAATAGGGACGCGCAATCTTTTATAAAGCCAACTCAAGGGACCAGCACATGCGCGTTTATTACGACCGGGATGCCGACGTTAATCTTATCAAGAGCAAGAAAGTCGCCATCGTCGGCTATGGCAGCCAGGGGCATGCGCATGCGCTGAACCTCAAGGATTCCGGCGTGAAGGAATTGGCCGTGGCGCTGCGCCCCGGTTCAGTTGCCATCGCTAAGGCCGAAGCTGCCGGTATTAAAGTGATGAGCCCGTCGGATGCTGCCAAATGGGCTGATGTGATTATGGTGCTGACCCCCGATGAAGGCCAGGGCGACCTCTACCGCGACCATCTGGCCCCCAATATGCGCCCCGGCACCGCGTTGGCGTTCGCGCATGGTTTGAACATCCATTTCAATCTGATCGAGCCACGCGCTGATATTGATGTGTTCATGATCGCGCCAAAAGGCCCTGGCCATACTGTGCGCTCTGAATATTTGCGCGGCGGCGGCGTGCCATCATTGGTGGCTGTGGCGCAGAATGCCTCAGGCAATGCGCTTGAAATTGCGCTCTCCTACGCCTCCGCCAACGGCGGTGGCCGGGCCGGCATTATTGAGACCACCTTCAAGGAAGAATGTGAAACCGACTTGTTTGGTGAGCAGGCCGTGCTGTGCGGCGGCGTGGTGGATTTGATCAAAGCTGGTTTTGAGACCTTGGTGGAAGCTGGTTACGCGCCCGAAATGGCGTATTTTGAATGCCTGCATGAAGTGAAGCTGATTGTGGATTTGATCTATGAAGGCGGCATCGCCAACATGAACTACTCCATCTCCAACACCGCCGAATACGGCGAATATGTCACCGGTCCGCGCATTATTACGGCCGAAACCAAGGCTGAGATGAAGAAGGTGTTGACCGACATCCAAACCGGCGTGTTCACCCGCAACTGGATGCTGGAAAACAAAGTCAACCAAACCAACTTCAAAGCCATGCGCCGTGCCACCGCGTCGCACCCGATTGAGGAGGTTGGCGCCAAGCTGCGCGCCATGATGCCTTGGATCTCCAAAAACGCACTGGTTGATAAAGCCAAAAACTAACCAGCCGCAACCAAACGGGCTGCCATCAACAAACCGCTCCGGCCATGCGTCCGGGGCGGTTTTGTATTTTGCGCATTCATGTTTTATGGCGGGTGATGTTGCATTTAATCAAACTGGCGGTGGGTGTGCGCGATATTGCGCATCTGGCGCAAATCCAGGCAGGGCGAATGGCGCTTGACCCGCCGCTGCGCCACCAAACCCGCAATGTGCCAAAGCGGGCTGAGGAGATTGTGGCTGGCGGGTCAATTTACTGGGTGATCCAGCGGGCGGTGGTGGTTCGCCAACGGGTTTTGGAAATCCGGCGGGAAAGCTGGGATGATGGCTCAGCCTGTGCGGGGCTGGTGTTAGACCCGGCGTTGGTGCGGGTTGCAGCACGGGCGATGAAGCCGTTTCAAGGTTGGCGCTACCTCACCCCGGCTGATGCACCGGCGGATATTGGGGAGGGTGGCGCGGCACAGGGGGTGGATGAGCTACCGGCGGCAATGCGGCTGGCGCTTACGCATCTAGCACTTTTGTAATTGCGTGTAATTGACAGTCACGGCCTGCATGGCTACGCCGCGCGGGTTCATAGGAGACGCTTACATGGCAGTTAATGCCTTTATTTTTCCTGGCCAGGGCAGCCAGTCGGTTGGTATGGGCCGGGATTTAGCGGCGGCGTTTGCCCCGGCACGTGAGGTGTTTGAGGAAGTTGATGAGGTTTTGAAGCAGAAGCTGAGTAAGCTGATGTTTGAAGGCCCGACTGAGGACCTTACCCTGACCGAAAATGCGCAGCCAGCGCTAATGGCGGTGTCTCTGGCAGTGCTGCGGGTTTTGCAAGCTGAGGGCCAGGTGAATTTGAAGGCCAAGGCCATTGTGGTGGCCGGGCATTCGCTGGGTGAATATAGCGCGCTGGCGGCGGCGGGGTCTTTTAGTGTGGCCGAGGCGGCGGCGTTATTAAAGTTGCGTGGGCAGTCAATGCAGGCGGCGGTGGCGCCGGGTGTGGGTGCCATGGCAGCCTTGCTGGGCGTTGAGATGGCCATGGCGCAAGAGATTTGCACCGAGGCCGCCAACGGCCCCGATGGGCATGAGGAAGTGGGCTGCGCCAATGATAATGGCGGCGGCCAGGTGGTGATTTCAGGCATCAAGGCGGCGGTGGAGCGGGCGATTGAGATTGCCAAGGCGAAGGGCGTGAAGCGCGCCATGCTGCTGCCGGTTTCGGCCCCGTTTCATTGCCAGTTGATGCAGCCAGCAGCGCTTGCCATGCGCCAGGCACTGGAGAGCACCCGCCCGCGCGCGCCGATGGTGCCGCTGATAGCCAATGTAACAGCCGCCAAAGTAACTGACCCCAGCCTGATTGCGCAATTATTGGTGGAACAAGTTACCGGCACGGTGCGTTGGCGCGAATCGGTTGAGAGTATGGTGGATTTCGGTGTTGATAGGTTCATCGAGCTTGGCGCGGGCAAGGTACTGGCTGGTCTGGTAAAGCGGATTGCGCCGGAGGCTCCCACCCTCTCGGTTGGCTCGCCGGCTGATATTGAAGCCTTATTGAAGGTGCTGTGATGTTTGATCTGACAGGTAAAACCGCTCTGGTTACGGGCGCAACCGGCGGCATCGGCGGTGAGATTGCGCGCGCTTTGCACCGCCAGGGCGCGGTTGTGGCTCTTTCCGGCACCAGGGCGGCAGCGCTTGAGGCGCTGGCGGCTGAATTAGGCGCGCGCGTGCATGTGTGCCCGGCGGATTTGTCTGACCCTGACGCCGCGGCGGCGTTGATTGCCACGGCTGAGGCGGCGATGGGGAAAGTGGATATTCTGGTGAACAACGCCGGGCTGACCAAGGATGGCCTGGCGCTGCGGATGAGTGACGCCGATTGGGCGAAGGTGCTGGATGTTGATTTGGCAGCGCCCTTCCGGCTTTGTCGGGCGGCGTTGAAGTTCATGCTGCGCCGCAAGGCCGGGCGCATTATTAATATTGGCAGCGTGGTGGGCTCCACCGGCAACCCAGGTCAGGCGAATTATGCGGCGGCGAAGGCAGGCCTGCTGGGGCTGACCAAGGCGCTGGCGCAGGAAGTGGCATCACGTGGGATTACGGTGAATTTGGTGGCCCCTGGCTTTATTGAAACGCCGATGACCGATGCTCTGACCGATGCGCAGCGGGCGGCTTTGGCCGAGAAAATCCCTCTGGGGCGGTTGGGCTTGCCCGCCGATATCGCTGCCAGCGTGGTGTATCTGGCCTCTGATGAAGCCGCCTGGACTACCGGGGCCACGCTGCATGTCAACGGTGGCATGGCTATGCTGTAGCTGCTGTTGGCGGCGCCGAATAAACCGTGCTAAGCGCCCCCGGATACCAAAGTTAACCAAAATGTTTTAAACTCTGTATGGACCATACAGTTTCCACCCACCCGAGATGCAGGAAAGTGAACTTAGATGACTGAAATCGCCGACAAGGTTAAGAAAATTGTTGTCGAGCATCTGGGTGTCGACGAAGCCAAAGTCACACCAGAAGCCTCTTTTATTGACGATCTGGGCGCTGACAGCCTTGATACTGTTGAGCTGGTGATGGCGTTTGAAGAAGCGTTCGGCGTTGAAATTCCGGAAGACGCGGCAGAGAAAATTACCACCGTTAAAGACGCCGTTGATTATATCGAGAAGCAAAAAGCCGAGTAATTCGGCTTATCGGGGCGTCTGGGAGTTTTAGCATATGCGTCGTGTTGTCGTCACCGGCATGGGAGTTGCCACGCCACTTGGGCTGGGCTTCGAGACTGTCTGGAAAAAACTGATCAATGGTGAATCCGGAATTGGAATCATCTCATCATTCGACACCACGGAGCTAACCGCTAAAATTGCCGGGCAGGTCCCGAACGGGCCTCGCGCTGAGGGTAAGCTGGACCTCAGCGAGTGGATGCCGGTGAAAGACGTGAAAAAAATGGATCGGTTTATCCATTTTGGTCTTGTTGCCGCATCTGAGGCGATTGAGGATTCCGGCTGGATTCCGCAGACCGAGGAAGAAAAATACGTCTCCGGCGTGATGATCGGCTCCGGTATTGGCGGCTTGTCGGCCATCTATGAAGCCTCAATTCTGGTGCATGAGGGCAAGGCCAAGCGGCTGTCGCCGTTTTTCATCCCCTCGGCGCTGATTAATCTGATCTCCGGGCAGGTTTCCATTAAATACGGCCTCAAAGGCCCGAACCATTCCGCCGTAACCGCCTGCGCCACTGGCGTGCATGCGATTGGCGATGCGGCGCGGATTATCGCGCTGGGCGATGCTGATGTGATGGTGGCCGGCGGCGCTGAAGCCGCGGTGAACCCGTTGGGCATTGCCGGTTTTTGTGCCGCGCGCGCACTTTCCACCGCCTATAATGACCGCCCAACCGAGGCTTCGCGCCCCTGGGACAAGGACCGTGATGGCTTTGTGATGGGCGAAGGTGCCGGCGTGGTGGTGCTGGAGGAATATGAGCATGCCAAGGCGCGTGGTGCGAAAATTTACGCTGAAATCGGCGGCTACGGCATGTCCGGTGATGCGCACCATATTACCGCCCCGGCGGAGCACCATGACGGGGCGTTCCGCGCCATGAAAGCAGCGTTCAAAAACGGCAAGCTCACCCCGGCTGATGTGCAATATGTCAACGCGCACGGCACCTCCACCCCGATGGGCGATGATTTAGAGCTGGAAGCGGTTGAAAACATGTTTGGTGATGCTGCCAAGGGTTTGGCGATGTCATCCACCAAATCAGCCACCGGGCATTTGCTGGGGGCGGCAGGCGCGATTGAGGCGGTATTCTCGATTTTAGCGATCCGCGACAATGTGGCACCACCGACGCTGAACTTGCACGCGCCAAGCAAGGCCAGCGTGATCGACCGGGTGGCGCTGACCGCGCAGGAGCGTAAAATTAACGTAGCACTTTCCAACAGCTTCGGCTTTGGGGGCACCAATGCTTCGGTTATTTTTAAGCGGGTTTAACCCCTGAGATTTTTACTTAACCGCTTGATTTTACCGCTTTGCGCCCTGCTGCTGGTACTCAGCCTGGGCAAGATGGCGTTGAATGAAACCCTCACCGCGCCTTCGGATTTTAGCAGCGCCAAAACGGTGGTGATCCCAGCCGGCGGCACTGCTGAGGCGGCTGATACGCTGGTGCAGGCGGGCGTGGTGCGCTACCCTTTGGTGTTTCGGGCGGCGGCATGGTTCACCCGCCATCAGGGCCATATCCATGCAGGGGAGTTCCTGATTCCGGCGCACGCCTCATTGCAGCAACTGTTGAATATACTGCGCTTTGGGGCGGTGGTGCAGCACCAGGTGACAATCCCTGAAGGGCTGACGGGCAGGCAGATCGCCAAGATCATCAACGCGGCCCCGGCGGCAAGCGGCACGGTAGCCCCGCCGCCGGAGGGTGCGGTGCTGCCGCAAACTTATGATTATACGCTGAACACCCCGCGCACCGTGATTCTGCATCGCGCCGAGCGGGCCGAGGTGGCGGCATTGGCGCAGGCCTGGACCCAGCGCGACCAGGCGGTCAACCTTAGCCAGCATGAGGCGCTGGTGCTGGCCTCGATCGTGCAGGAGGAAACCCCGCTGGCGGCAGAATTGCCGAAAGTGGCGGCGGTGTATGAGAACCGGCTGGCTAAAGGTATGAAACTGCAAGCCGACCCGACGGTGATTTTCGCGGCCTCGGGTGGAGCGGTGGCTGCCGGTGTGGAAATCACCCGCAGCGACCTTGAAAACCCTTCGCTGTATAATACCTACGCGCATGCCGGTCTGCCGCCGGGAGCAATCTGTGCGCCGGGACTGGCGGCGTTGAACGCGGTACTGCACCCGGCGGTGAGCGATGATTTATATTTTGTCGCCACCGGCAGCGGCGGCCATGTGTTCTCCCGCACTTATAAGGGCCAACTGGCGAATGTGGCGGCTTACCGGGCGGCGGTAGGGCACTAAAGTCATTGCGCCATAGAGCCTGATCGTTTGAGGTGGCTTGGTTTTCTCATAAAAAGTCCCGGACGACTCAAGGTGAATAGGGGGAGCGCCGCGTTACTCATCGGTTTACCTGGTCAGGCTTGTTACCTGGTCATACCTTTCGCAGTAAAAACAACCCCTGCTCGCCAAAGAAATTCGCCAGCGACGCAAACTTCCGCCACGGCGCTTTTTTGCCGTCTTCATCCGCCGCCAGCCATTGCTCAACCTTATAACCATCGGCTTCGCACAGCGCGAAAAAATCCCGGATGGTGCAGGGGTGAATGTTCGGCGTTTCGTACCACATGCGATGCCAGGCCCGGGTCATTGGCATTTTGCCGCCGAATAATAATTGCAGCCGCAGGCTCCAATGGCCAAAGTTCGGAAAACTCACAATCGCGAATGTGCTGATCCGCAGCATTTGGCGCAGCACCTCACGCGGCCGTTCCACCGCCTGCAAGGTGCGTGACAATATTACATAATCAAAGGCACCATCAGGGTAATTTGCCAAATCACTATCAGCATCGCCCTGCATCACCGGCAGCCCGTGCGTTACCGCCCGCGTCACCTCCGCCATGTCAATTTCAATGCCACGCGCATCGCATTGCTTGGTGCGGAACAAATGGTCAATCAGCGTGCCATCGCCGCAGCCGATATCAAGCACGCGTGAGCGCGGTGCTACCATACCGGCAATGAGCGCCAAATCCACCCGCATGTTTTTCGCAACAAAGCGCACCGGCTGGGTAAAGCTCATGCGCCAAGCCCAGCATGTTCAGCACAACCGGCTAAAAACCCGCTTAAGGTGCGGTGAAAATCTGGCTCGTCCAGCAAAAACGCATCA
The DNA here is from genome assembly GCA_029077825.1 of Acidocella sp. GTDB lineage: Bacteria > Pseudomonadota > Alphaproteobacteria > Acetobacterales > Acetobacteraceae > Acidocella. The sequence goes on from JAQNCT010000007.1 coordinate 47,956, forward strand.
TGACCTTTATCAGACATAATCTCAACAAAACTCACATTCGCCGCCACATGATTCAGCGCCTTGGCGATAGCGCGTGATTGTGCCGTAGGAAACAGCCAGTCCGATGAAAATGACACCAGCAAAAACCGCGTGCGCGTACCGGTAAACGCTGCCGCCAGGCTGCCATCATGGTCAGCGGCCAAATCAAACAAGTCCATCGCACGGGTGATGGTAAGGTATGAATTCGCATCAAAGCGCCGCACAAAGCTGGAACCCTGATGCTCCAGGTAGCTTTCCACCTCAAACCTATCACCAATCAATAAATCCGAAGCACCTTGCAATTTACGGCCAAATTTGCGCGTCAATGCGGCTTCCGAAACGTAGGTGATATGCGCGGTCATCCGCGCCACCGCCAAGCCCCGGGCCGGGGTAACACCCTGCGCCCAGTAGCGGCCCCCGTGGAACGACGGGTCCGCCGCGATCGCCTGCCTGCCAATTTCATGAAACGCGATGTTCTGCGCGGAATGATAAGCCGCCGCCGCCACCGGCACGGCTGCGAAAATCTGCTCGGGGAACAAAGCCGCCCAGGCCAGCGCCTGCATCCCGCCCATCGAGCCGCCGATCACGGCAAATAATTTAGCAATCCCTAAATGGTTCACCAGCCGCTGTTGCGCGCGCACCATGTCAGCAATGGTCACGGGTGGAAAATCCACCCCCCAGGGTTCACCGGGGCGCTCATCATGCGGGCTACGCGGGCCGGTTGAACCCATGCAGCCGCCCAGCACATTGGCGCAAATCACAAAATACCGCTCGGTATCCACCGGCCGCTCCGGCCCCACCACGGCCCCCCACCAGCCGGGCTTGCCGGTCACCGGTTGGGTTTCGGCGACATATTGGTCACCGGTCAAAGCGTGGCAGATGAGAATCGCGTTGCTGCGGGCGGCGTTCAGCGTGCCGTAGGTGCGGTACGCCACTGTCAGCCGGTTGAGGTGCCGCCCGCAATCTAGCGTCAGCCCGTCATCGAAACTGACGGACTGGTGCGGTGTCTCAGAGAAATTCGGCCCTTGATCCATGGTTTTCGCATATGCGCCGCCACCCCCCGCCGTGCAATCCCCGTGCGCGTTACACGGCTTTGCAGTACCAGCACGAAGCTGTATCACTCGGCCCTTATGAGCACTGACAGCACGACTGCCCCAGAAACATTGGCCAGATTGCGCGCCGAGCTTGATGCGCTGGATAATGAGCTGCACGGCCTGCTGATGCGCCGCGCCGGCGTTATTGAGCGGGTCGCCGCTGATGGCGGCAAACGCGGCGTGAAAATCCGCCCTGGCCGGGAAGCCAGCATGGTGCGCCGCCTGCTCGGCCAGCACCAGGGCTCGCTGCCGCCGCAATCGATTCTGCGCATCTGGCGAGAGATTTTCGCCGCCGCTTTGATCATCGAGGGTGGCCAGACGGTGGCGGTGTGCAGCACCGGCGAGGCTTGTGACATTCCGGCCTTAGCCCGCGAGCATTTTGGCCCGCTTACCCCGCTGCGCCGTCACCGCAACGCGCTGCAAACCCTGGCCGACATCGAATCAGGCAATGCCCACGTGGCGGTACTGCCACCCCCCAGCGACGAGCCGGACGGCACCTGGTGGACCGCTTTGATGGGCCGCGGCCCGACCCAGCTTTCCATCATCGCCAAACTGCCGTTCTGGACCCAGCGCGCCGAGGGAACCCCGGTGGGTGACGCCTACGCCGTCGCCGCCATCCAGCCCGATGCCAGCGGCAATGACCATGGGCTGATCGCCCTGGAAGTTTCCGCTGATACCTCGCGCACCCGCATCACCGCCAGCGTCACCGCCGCCGGATTTAACGTTGTGACAATTTTGGTGAAGCGCGATATTGGCGAACGGGCATTGGCCCTGGTTGAGGTTGAGGGGCTGGTTGAAGATACCGACCCCAGACTGGCCCAGATCACCGGTATTGATGCACCGGCTCTCTCAATCGGCGGTTTTGCCGTGCCGCTGGGCCAATGAGCATGACCACCCCCACAGCGCGCCCTGAAATTTTCACGGTGGCCCCGTATGTCGGCGGCGAGTCAAAGCTGCCGGGCGTCAACCGCGTTATCAAACTCTCCTCGAACGAGGGCGCCTTTGGCCCGCCGCTAGCTGCCATTGCCGCCATGCAAGAGGCCGCCGCCAATATGCACCGCTACCCTGATGGCGGTATGCACGCCTTGCGCGCCGCCCTGGGCCATAAATTTGGCCTCAGCCCCGCCCAGATCATCTGCGGCAACGGCTCTGATGACATCCTCTCCTTGCTGATCCAATCCTACGGCGGGCCGGGCAGTGAACTCATCATGAGTGAGCATGGTTTTTCAATTTATGAAATCGCCGGGAAAATTGCCGGTTGCGTGGTGCGCAAAGCGCCTGAGCGTAACCTCACCACCGATGTTGATGCCGTGCTGGCGCTGGTAAGCCCCGCCACCCGCCTGGTGTGCATTGCCAACCCCAACAACCCCACCGGCACGCTCATCCCTGAAAGTGAAATGCGCCGCCTGCGCGCCAACCTGCCGCCTGATGTGCTGCTGGTGATTGATGCGGCCTACGCCGAATATGTTGACCGCCCGGATTATGACCCTGGCATCGCTTTGGTGAATGCCGGCGATAACTGCGTGATGACCCGCACATTCTCGAAAATCTTCGGCCTGGGTGGGGCGCGGCTGGGCTGGGCCTACGCGCCGCCTGCGATTGTGGATGTGCTCAACCGAGTGCGCGGCCCCTTTAATGTAAATGCTATTGCCGCCGCCGCCGCCATTGCCGCTTTGGCGGATGAGCATTGGCTGGCTGAGGGCATGGCTCACAACACTGCCGAGCGCGCCCGCCTTGCCAACCGCCTGACGCAAGCGGGCATCAAGGTGGTCCCGAGTGACGCCAATTTCCTGCTGCTGGATTTTCTCAGCCCTGAACGCGCGATGGCAGCGGATGCGCATTTGCGCCGCCACGGTATTATTGTGCGCTATGTAAAATCCTATAACCTCCCCGCCTGCCTGCGCGTCACCATCGGCACCACCGAGGAATGCAACCTGCTGGCCGAAGCACTAGTTGAATTCCAGCATGGCTGAGCCGGTTTTCAACCGCCTTGCCATCATCGGCACCGGTTTGATCGGCGGCTCCATTGCGCGTGCCGCGCGCGCATTCGGCGGCATTGCCAAAACCGTGGTGGCCAATACCCGCAGCCAATCATCGCTTGACCGGGTGGCGGCACTCGGCTTTGCCGATGAATGTGAACTCAACCCCGCCAAGGCCGCCGCCGGGGCTGACTGCGTGATATTATGCGCGCCAGTTGGCACCTATGCCGCCCTGGCTGAACAAATTGCCCCAGCACTCATGCCCGGCGCCATCCTCTCGGATGTTGGCTCAACCAAACAATCCGTGATCCGTGACATCGGCCCCTTTGTGCCAGACGGCGTGCATTTCATCCCCAGCCACCCCATGGCCGGCACTGAATTCTCCGGGCCAGATGCCGGCTTTGCTGATTTGTTCAAAGGCCGCTGGTGCATCCTCACCCCGCCGCCCGGCACCGATGAGGCCGCCATCACCCGGCTTGATACCATGTGGCAACGGATGGGCGCGCTCACCGCCCGTATGGACGCTGCCCACCATGACCGGGTAGCCGCCATTGTCAGCCATTTGCCGCATTTAATCGCCTTTACCATCTGCGGCACCGCTGATGACTTGGCTGATGAAACCCGCCAGGAAGTGCTGAAATTCGCCGCCTCGGGCTTTCGTGACTTTACCCGCATCGCCGCCTCTGACCCTACCATGTGGTCTGATATTTTCATGAACAACAAAGACGCCGTGCTGGAAATGCTGGCCCGTTTCTCAGAGGACGCGCAGGCGATGGCGCGTGCCATCCGTTGGGGTGACACAGCTTATATCGAAGATAAAATCATCCGCAGCCGCAAAATCCGGCAGAGTTTGATTGAGTTGAAGCAAGCGTGAAACAGCCCGCCTGTCATTGAGGCAAGCCCATGTTTCCGCTATGGCAACCGCTGTTGGCATATTAAAAGGGGCTAAGCGTGGGCAAAATCAATGCAGGCGAATTGCTGGCAGGCCGGGAGGTTATTCAGCTTTTCCGCGCCACTGAGGATCATCTCGCTTTCATATCGGTCGTGTTCGCCACCTATGCCAGGCAAAATCGCGGTACCCTTAGCATAGCACTGCACCGCATGCCGGAAGATTTCACCCTGCCGGAGCTTCATCCCGCCGCCCCGCCAGGCCGCAGCCGCCCACAACGCCTCATCGCCGCACTTCGCCACCAGCTTGATGCGCCAAAGCGCCCCATCAAGCTTGGCCCCCGCATCATCCGCCAACGCCTGCCCTCAAAAAACCTGTTTGATTGCGAGCCGTTTGATTTCGCCGTCGGCCCCATCACCACCAAACCAGGCGAGCTGCTGGCCTTAACCATCTGCTCAGATGCCGTTCGCGGCTATTGCGCCCCTACCACCTGGCTCACCGACACTGACATTGAAGGTCGGCTGCCGGGCCATGTCGCCTGCTTTGTTGATTCGCACTACCAGGGTGAATTCGGCGTCCAGGGCGTGCTTACCTATGGCGGCGCCCTCGCCCCCACCACAGTGCCAAAAATGCTGCTCTACAGCCCGGTCACGCAATGCAACCTAAACTGCATTCACTGCATTTCCGCCCATACGCGCAAAACTGTGAAACACATGTCGGCTGATGTCAAAGCGCAGATGAAAGCCTGGGCGCGCTCCGGCCAGCTTGAGGTGATTTCCAGCGACTATAGTGGGGATATTCTCTGGGCTGATTCCCGCTTTGGCGGCGAGCTTGATTTCATTTTTGATCTGGATATTCCATTCCATATTGATACGAACGGCGTGTGCCTCACGGCTGTGGTCAGTGAGCGGCTCTGCCAGGCCAAAATCGGCTCACTTAATATCTCGCTCGATGCCGCGCGCGATGAAACCTTCCGCCGAGTCCGCAAAGGCGCCCCACCACTTGCTGAAGTGATTGAAAACATCAAAGCCCTCATGCAGGCCCGGGCGGCGGCCGGCGTTACCTTCCCGGTCTCTCTCAGCTTCACCATCATGCGCTCTACGCTCACGGAGTGGCCGGAATTTGTCCGCATGGGCAAATCACTCGGCGTTGATATCGTCATCTCCCGCCATCTCGAAGCCTTCACACCTGAGATGGAACCTGATTCCTGCTGGCATGACCAAGCAGCTTTCAATGCCGCCCGGCTTGGCATCGTCGCCCTCGCCGCTGAGCTCGATATCTTGGTCACCATCCCGGAACCCTTCAGCGGCATCGCCCGCACCGCCCGGCGGCTCTGCACGGTGCCCTGGCACTCCTCCGTCATTCTCGGCAATGGCGATATCGCGGCCTGCTGCGTGCCAGGCCTGGTCATGGGCAATGTGAATGAAACCAGCCTGGAGGAAATCTGGAACGGCCCTGCCTACCAGGAATTGCGGCGCACCGTGAATTCAAGCACGCCGCCCCCCAGCTGCGCCACCTGCCCGATGTTCCGCCTGACTGACAATCCAGACAGCTATCTCATCCACAGCGCCCTGGCCCGCATCACCGCCTGATGCGCGCCGCAGCCGCGCCAGCATACGCACGCATCCTGGTTGCCATCTCAGCCCTCGCCGGACATAAAAAAAGCCTGATTCTGGCGTTTCTGTTCTGCGCCTTTCCCACCGGCCTGCTCTGCGCCCTTATCACGCCGCCTGGCCAGGTGCCCGATGAACCCGCCCACGTAGCACGTGCGCTCGGCTTGCTGCATGGCGCCGTACTCGCGGTTCGCAAACCCGGCCTTAACCCTGATGACGGTAAGCCCGAAACCCAAACTGGCGTAAAAGTGGATGTCGGTTTGCAAATCTCCTCCACTGCGCCCGCAACCATCATCGCCGGGCGGCCGGTCATCACCAGCGCAAACATGCAGCAAGCCCTGGATGAGCCACCCAACCACACCCCCTATTTTGTCAATCTTCCCAACATGGCCTCGTATTTTCCCATCATCTACAGCCCGGCTGCGCTGGGCTTCGCGGTGGGGCTCGCCAGTCACGCCACCCCGCATATTTGCTTTCTGCTGGCCCGGTTTTTTATGCTGGCCACATTTCTGGCGGTGGGCGTCGCCGCCCTCTGGGCCGCGCAATATGGCGAAGCACTCATCATCACGGTGCTGCTCATGCCCATGACCCTGTTCCTCGCCGGCAGCGTCAATCAAGATGGCATTTTCATCGCCCTTGCCTGTTTCGGCTGCGCCGCACTCACCCGCATGGCCGGGCGCTGGCGCTTTTGGGGCTTTGCCAGCCTCGCCGTCATCATCGGTGCCAAAGCGCCTTACATGCCGTTGCTTGGGGTATTTTTGCAGCCCTTTTCACCCGGCCTCTGGCGGCGCCTGCGCCATCTCATCTATGTCGCCGCGCCCATCTGTTTCTGGGTCGTTCTCATCAGCCTGCTCGTGGTGGTGCCCTGGGCCAAAGCCCCCTACCACCCAGGCGCATTTTATACCGGTGACAGGTCAATCCTGCTCGATCATGTCAGCCCCTCCGGCAACCTGCACCTTTTGCTCGCAGCGCCCTCGCGCTTCATCACGCTGCCCTGGCAAGCCGTGCAGCAAAACGGTGTGGATTTACTCCGCCAAATGATCGGCGTGCTGGGCGCGCTGCAACTTATCCTCGGCCACGCTGCTTATCGGCTATGGGCTGCCAGCCTGGGCTGTGCCTGCCTGGGCCTGGTCCTGGTGCCCCGCCCCGCCGGCACGCCATCCTCGAGCGCAAGCAACCAGGCTTTCGCAGGCTTTATCATCATCTTCACCCTCTGGATCATGATGATCGCCATCTATGTCGATTACACTGACCTCGGCATGACCTTCATTGATGGTCTGGAAGGGCGCTACATCTTGCCGTTTCTGCCATTTTTACTGTTCGCTTTGCCCAGCTGGCCCGCGCGCCGCACCTTCTCCCCGCTGCTCCCGGCCATGCCCGCCATCGCGCTTGGCATCGCTGATATCGGCTACATTCCGCTCAAACTCATCTATTTTTATTATGTCAGCTGAACCGCCTCTGGCCGCGTTCCTGGCGGCCAGGCTGGCGCCTCAGTTAGTGGTAATCACCGACTGATGCTTCAAACTATCGAGCAACTGCTGGGATTCCATCTGCACGCGGCGGTCGATGATGACGTTGGCAATCTGATCATCGGAAGGCAAAGCCGCCGCCACGGTCTGGCGTGAGCACACCATCACCACGGTCACGCCATCCTGCGCCACCAGCGGCGGGCTCACTTTATTTTCCGGCAGCGTTGCCAGCATTTGCTGGAAGTTTGGCGGGGTGACGCTGGCCAGATCAACCGGCCCAGGGTCAGCCGGATGCACCTTGCCGAGGGTCTCGTTCAGCGCGTCCATGTCAGGACAAGATTTGGCATTTTTCGCGGCCGCGACAAGTTTGCTAATTACCGCCGCCTGAGCGGGGCCAACCTGGCCATTGGTAATTGGGGTCGGGTATGGCGCAAACACCTGGCGCATTGAGAGCATGGTCTGCATCGTCGAGCCGACCACATGCGTCCCCTGCATCAGCACAATATCATAACCACCCGGTACCCGGACTGGGTTGCTAACAGCGCCCACCGGCATTGAGGTAACAACCGCCGCCACACCGGGGTCCAGCTCATTGAGCGGCAAAAATCCCATGTCGCCGCCTTGCAAGGCGGTAGGGGCCTGGCTGAACTGCGCCGCTACCACCGGGAAAGGCGCACCGGTACGCAATTGCGCAATCACTGTGGCGGCAAAGTTTTTGGCCGTGGCATCACTGGCCGGGTCGGAGACCGGGATGAAAATTTCGCTTAAGTGATACTGGGTGCTGCCGACCTGCGCCTTCAAGGCGGTTTTCTCGGCATCAACGTCGCCTTTGGTCGGCTGCAATTCTGGCCCCAACACCTTATGCAGCACCGCCTGCCAGCCAAGCTCGGTGCGGATCTGTGCCACCAGAGTTGAGAAAGCGATGCCCGATGCCGCCATCCTGGCCTTCAACCCGCCGGCCGGCAGATTATTGCCATGCTCAATCCGGCCAATGGCGGTGGCGATGTCAGCCTCCGGCACGTTCACCTTCATCTTGCTGATCTCCTGCATTTGCAGGGTCTGGTCGATCAACTGCTGGGTGATTTGCGGCTTCAGCCGGGTCATAATATCCGGCGTCGGCTTCATGCCTGTGGAAAGTGCTAACAGCATGGCGCGGTCGGTAACATCGGTGGTGGTAATCACCTGGCCATTGACCACGGCCGCGATATTCGCATCCTGGGCCAGCGCTTGCGGCGGCATGCCGCCCACAAGGCACGCAACACCCGCCATAAATACCGCTACCGGGCCGAGAGACATCTGTTTCATAGGGCGTTAAATCCAACGTTGCCGAGGGTTTTGAAATTAATTTGTACCAGCAGCACAGTATCACCGTTATCCAGGTTGAACGAGGTGATGCGCCGGTAAAAAATCAAATTAAGGGCCAAGCATTCATTTTCCCAGCCGGCCGTGGCCTGAAACGCATCAAAGCGGCCGGTCTGGATATTGCGCTGGGCATTGGCCGACACCGACCAGCCACCGTCACTGACCGCAAAACCGCCGGTAATTTCGTGGCGCGCCACAAAATAGGCTGCCGGAATTCCAGCCTGGTTATACAAGCTGTAGGGGTTGGTGCTGCTGTATAAATAGCCGCCGGTCAGGCTGAACTGCTTATTGCCAAGGCTCGCCGTGGCATCGATCATACGCGGTGTCAGATTATTATGGTCCAGCCGCGTGCGGTATGTCAGGTTCAAATATTTCACGGGCATGATGCTGGCACGCGCCACAATATCAGACATGTTATCGGTCAAGCCTGAACCCGGCAGGTACACGCTGTCCTTATGGAAGCGGTACGACTGGCCGATCAAGCCGTCCAGCAGCATGCCCTGCGGCAGAAACCAGGCGCCATGGAGCGCATAATCCACCCGCTCGCCGCCTTCGAGCCGGTCGATCCCCGGATAACGATTGAGGTCGAACAGATTGGCGTCGGAAAACTCCAAATCAAGGCTGTCTTCATTGGGAATACGGTAGTTCTGGCTGATCCCGGTGACGGGTGCCGCCACCAACTGCACCTCCGGCTCAATAATCTGGCTGCCGTAAGCACCGGCGGCCCGCACAAACGGCCAGCGCATGAACAGCGCGCCGTAGGGCTCGGCCCGGCTGGTGCTGACTTCATTGTCAGCCGTGGAAAAGTTCGGCAGCTGATACAAGTGGCTGGCGCTATAGGTTGCCGCTACCAGCGAGATCCGGGCGGTCCAGAGCTGCCCCAGCGGGCCGTTGAACGGCAGCTCGTAGCCACCAACCACCGAAGCGCGCCGGGTGCTGGTGCCGACATTGCGAAAGATGTTGAAGGCGTCAGCGCTTAATGAAAACCGGCCGTTCAGCAAAGGGTCCGGGCTGGTGACAAAATCATATTGCAAATGCGGCGCCACAATCGGCAAGGTACTCTGGCTTACGCTGGCCACCAGCCCCTGATAGGTCTCGGCATCAACGCGCGCATACGAGCCGGGCCCGAAATTTTCCAAAAATACGTTGCTGGTCAGTTCAGCTGCGTTTGGCAGCAGATGGAAGTCATTCAAATAGGCCGGGTTGGAAGCGTGGTTGTAATTGAAACCGGCGCGCCAATTCTCATTGAGATCAAACGTGCCGTCCGAAAAAATCGCGTTGCCGAAATTTCCATGGTCATAGCCGCCGTTAGCGTCGATATGCAGCACGCCTTTGTTAAAATCACGGCGGTATTTAAGCTCCAGTGCCGGGCCGGACTTGGTGGCCAGAATCGGCGTGATCATCACGTCTGATTCCTTGTCCAGTACCAGGAAATAGGGAATCTCTGTAAAAAACCCGATTTTTGAATTGACCCCGAGCGAGGGGATCATCAATCCGCTGCGGCGCTTTACCGCTGGGTCAGGCATGGTCATGTAGGGTAGGTAAAACACCGGAACACCGTGAATTTCCATCACCGCGTTCCAATATTCGAGCGTCTGATGCTCCAGGTCGCGGGTCACTGAAGTCGCCTTGATCTGCCATAGTGGCGGCGCGGTCGGGTTGGATGTGCACAGGTTGCAGGCCGAATAGACCACCTTTGCCAGGTCTTCGAGCTTGGCATCGGTGCGGGTGGCGCCATTGGCGATCAGCCGGCCATTGTCGGCCAACCGGGCTGCCACACCTTCCAAAACGGCGTTCTTCATGCCCTTGGTGAGCACCGCATGGTTAGCAAACACACTTTCGCCGTTCGGCTCCAACAGGACCACATGGCCCGTGGCGGTGGCGACATCAGTGGTGCGGTTGATCACCACCTGGTCGGCATACAATGTCTGGCCGTTCTGCACCGCCTTCACATGGCCGGTGGCGGTTACCAAGGTGCTGGTTTTATCGTAGGAAACCTGATCCGCGAGAAAGCTGACCGGGGCATTATTGTTGCCCGGCGTCACGCTGCCTTCCGCCAATGCCGAAACTTGCGCCCGTGCAACGCCCGCCAGACTAAGCAAGCCCGTCAGCGCCAGGGCCAGAGGCAAGGAAGTCGAAAAGTTTTTGCCGCGACCCTTCATATGCTCAACCATCTTCCAGATGTAACAACAACGCCACCGCAAACAACAAACCCGCCACCGCCGGCGCCCAAGCCGCCAGCACCACCGGCACCGCGCCCGAGGTGCCAAACTGGTCCGCCACCTCGGAGACCATGAACAGCGCAAAACCGCAAGCCACACCGCTCACCAGCATCCGCGTTGCCCCGCCCCGTCGCGACGGGCGCATCGAAAATCCGGCCGCCACCAGCGCCATGGTGGCACATAACAGCGGCAATGCCAGCAGGGCCTGGAACGCCAACTCATGCTGAATCGGTGAAAAGCCGGAACGCTTTAGCAATGCAATGAAGCTCGGCAGCGTCCAAAACGACAATGAGTTCGGGCTGGCGAAACTTTCCTGCACGCGGTGCACGGTTAAGTCAGTGGGGAACAATAATTCAGCCTGCTTCACGGGTGCTGCGCCCGATTGCAAAATCGAGACATCAAACAAATCCCACGAGCCATCAACCAACGTGGCACGCTTGGCCTCCAGCCGTTGCAACAGCGAGGTATCGCCGCTCAGCCGCAGCACTGTAACATCACTGGTTTCCAGCACGTCATCATGCAGCCGCACATCAGCGGCGTGCAGCACGGCGATGCCATTTGGCGCCAGGCCGCGGTCTGCCTGGCGCACCCACAGCGCCCCGCCGGTGACTGACAGCGGGCCGCCGCCGACCTTTAAATAGGCATCATACAAGGTCTCGGCCCGGCTAAACATCAAAGCCGAGATCGGGCTGATGATGCCAGTGCCGGTGATGCCCAACAATGTGGCCAGCAGCACTGGCACCGCCAGAAACTGCCAGGCTGAAATACCCGCCGCCCGCGCCACCACCAGCTCGGAGCTGCGGGTCAACCGCCAGAATGCATAAATGCCGCCCAGCAGCACCGCGAACGGCAATATCTGCATCAATATCCAGGGGCTGCGCAGCAGCTCCATCTCAACGATGATGCCAAAGCTGGCCGCCGGCGCGCTGGCGGATTCGCGCAGCAATTCAAGGAAATCGAACAGCGCCACCAGGGCCGTCAGCGCCGCCAGCATCATCAGCACGGCGGCAAAAAACTGCCGGCCAAAATACATTGAGATGGTGAAAGGAATTGAGATCATGCCCGATGCGCCTTGAAACGCTGCGGCGTGAACAGCAGTACCGCCCCCGCCACGCCCGGCAACAGCACCGATACCCAGATCAGCGGCAGCAAGCCCAGGCTGCGGGCGGCAAAATTATTGACACCGAGGTTGAGCGCCACCAGCAACGTCACCACCACCACCGCCAGCACAGGCCGTATAATGCCGCCATGGCGGCGGAAGGCGCCGCCCAGCACGGCAAACAGCCCGATGAAGGTAAAACCAAGGGCTGTCAGCGGGGCTGATAACCGTCGCTGCGCCTCGACCAGCCATTTCGCCCGTTCGGAGGGCGAGAGTGCCGGGCGCGGATGGAACAGATCACGCAATGGCGCGGCGGCGGAATCGGTATCATCCAAGGCTGAGGCCTTGGCCGACTGCGCCAGGCTGATGTCATTGCGGGTGAAGGTGAGCACATCCAGCCGGCCGGTCTTGGCATCAACCTGCTGGCGCGAACCATCCTGCAGCACCACCATCGGCCCTTGCGGGGTCATTACCAACTGGCCGGTCCGCGCCAGAATGGTCGCAGGCGCGCTACGATCGCGAGAATCCTCGATCAAAATACCCTTCAGGCTGTTATCCCCGCCGCGCGACTGCACATACACCGTCACATCATCCGACACCGGCGTAAAAACCCCGGGTTCCAGCAGAAAAGCGGCGATCTGGTTGCGGATTTCAAACTGATAGGCGCGGAAGGAATTGAGCGATGCCGGGACCAGAAAAATATTCAAATAGTAACAAATCGCCATCACCAGCGCCGCCATGGCCAAAGCCGGGCGCGCCAAGGCAAAATCTGACATGCCGGCAGCCCGCATCACTGTCAGTTCCCGGTCGCCCGAGAGCCTGGCATAAACAAACACCACCACAATAAAACAGGTAATCGGCAAAATGGTGGCCGCAAAGCTCGGCACCAGCAAAGCGGTGAGCTTGACGAACACGAACGGCGAGAGCCCGCGATTTACAATGATCTGAATGAACCGCAGCGATTGCGTCAGCCAGATCAACGCCACTAACCCGGCTGTCACCAGCGCCAGGGCCAGCGATAATTGGGTGAATATATACCGGTCGATCCGGTTTATGGTGAGCGGACGCTGCATGCGTTAGGGTTTTGGCCGCCCGGAGTGGCAAAGGCAAGGCAAGCGCGCAGGGTTTAGAGTGCGATGACATTAAGTGGAACTATATGATGGTTCCACTTAATGTCTGAATTGCCCTGTAAGACATATTTAGAGCCGGATTTAATATCATCCGGCTCTAATCGCCCAGCACAACTGCGCGGCTCAAACGGGTGCCGCTGCCCGGCTCAGACGGTCGTTGATGGCAAGGCCAAGCCCGTGCCCGGGCACCGCCATTGCGGCAATTTTCCGCAAGCCCTGGGCGGGCGCTTGCGCGTCCAGCCAGTGCAGACCCTCAAACAGCCGGGCCGCCGCTTGATTGAGGTTTTCATCCGCCGATAGCTGAAACACCAGCTTGGCCCCTGCCAAAGGCGGGCCGAACGCCAGTAACGCCTCATCATCCGCTACCTCGGCAGCGTCCATCCGCAGCGGCAGGTTTGGTGCATAATGCGAAACCAGCAGGCCGGGCGAGCGCAGGGTCCGGGTTTGTTCAGCCTGCCCCGGTGTGATGCCCCGCCGGATGGGGCCGATAGCGGCTTCCAGGGATTCCCGGCTGACCCCGCCGGGGCGCAGCAAAAACGGCTCAGCGCCGCTGAGATCCAGCACGGTCGATTCCAGCCCGACCCGGCAATCGCCACTATCAATCACCGCCGCAATTTTGCCTGCCAGACCGGCCAGCACATGCGCGGCACTGGTGGGGCTGACCCCGCCAGAGCGATTGGCCGACGGCGCTGCGATCGGACGGCCCAAAGCGGCAATCAGCCTTTGCGCCACCGGATGCGCCGGTACGCGCACCGCCAGGGTTTCCAACCCCGCCCCGGCCAGCAAGGCCACCGGACAGGTGACACGCCGGGGCAGCACCAGGGTCAGTGGCCCCGGCCAAAAGCTATCAGACAACCGCCGCGCCATGGCGTTGGCCTCAACGTGGGCGAATACCGCGTCTTCATTTTCATAATGGCAAATTAGCGGGTTAAAATGCGGCCGGCCCTTGGCCGCAAAAATCGCCGCCACGGCCTTGGCGTTGCTGGCATCGGCGCCTAAGCCATAAACGGTCTCGGTGCCGAAGGCGACAAGCTCACCTGCTGCCAACATAGCCGCGGCGCGGGCGATATCGCGGTCAGTCCGGGTGAGAATTTCAGTCATTGAGTCTGATCGCCATTCGTTCTCTGGATTGCTTCGCCGTGCGGCATACAACCACGGCGTTGCCGAACCAATCTTATTTTTCCAGATCCCGCAAAACTTCGGGCGTATGGAGCAGTTTGTTGATCTTGGTGGCTTCTTCCAGCGCCTCGTCGGGCAGAAACTTTAGCGCTGGTGTGACGCGCAGCCCCAGGCGCGGGGCGATCTGGCTGCGCAAAAACGGCGACACCCGCACAAGCGATGGCAGTAAAGGCGTGATATCCTTATTGCCAAGCTGGGTACAAAACACCGCCGCGTGCTTCAAATCCGGCGACATCCGCACTTCTGAAATGGTCAGATGCACTTTGGCCAGCATCGCATCATGAAACTCAGTGCGCAGAAAAATATCCGCCAGCGCATGACGAATTTCCTCCGCGACCCGAAGCTGCCGCTGCGACGGACCGCTCGCGTTTGATCGCTTCATGCCAAGGCCTCAGGCTTTTTTGTGAAGCCTGAGCCGGTCGCACAGCTATGGTTAGGCCGCGACGATTTCGGTTTCATAGCATTCCACCACGTCGCCGACCTGCAAATCCTGGAAGCCGGCGAAAGACAAGCCACACTCATAACCGCGTGCCACTTCCTTGGTATCATCCTTGAAGCGCTTCAGCTGGCTCAGCTCACCTTGATGGATCACCACATTGTCACGCAGCAAGCGTACACCAGAGCCGCGCTTAACCAAGCCTTCGGTAACATAACAACCCGCCACCTTGCCGGTTTTGGTAATGTTGAACACCTGGCGAATTTCGGCATAGCCCAGGAACTTCTCGCGGTGCACCGGTGCCAACTTGCCTTTAACAAGTTTCTCGATGTCATCAGCCACTTCGTAAATGATCGCGTAGTAGCGAATATCCACACCATCACGATGCGCCAATTCACGCGCCTGCGCATTGGCCCGCACGTTGAACGCAATCACAATCGCATCAGAGGCTTTCGCCAACTGCACATCGCTCTCGGTAATCTGGCCAACCGCGCCATGCAGAACCCGCACGCGCACTTCCTCATTACCAAGCTTGCCAAGTGTGACCTGAATGGCTTCCACCGAACCCTGCACATCAGCCTTGATGACCACCGCCACTTCTTTTTGCACACCGGCCTGAATACGCGCCAGCATTTCTTCCATCGTGCCACGGCCAGCGGTTAGCGCTGCTGATGAACGCTCACGCAGCTTGCGCTGGCGGAACTCAACAATCTCACGGGCGCGAGAATCATTTTCCACCACCACGAACGGCTCGCCCGCGACAGGGGCTGCGGAAAGCCCAAGGATTTCAACCGGCCTGGATGGGCCAGCCGCCGGAACAGCCTTGCCTTTATCATCCTGCATGGCGCGCACCCGGCCCCATTCGGCGCCAGCCACCACAATATCACCAGGGCGCAGCGTGCCCTTTTGCACCAGCACGGTAGCCACCGGGCCGCGGCCTTTATCAAGCCTGCTTTCAATCACGGTGCCTTCGGCTGAACGGTCAGGGTTGGCGCGTAAATCTAAAATTTCCGCTTGCAGCAGAATCGCTTCTTCGAGCTTATCAAGACCGGTGTGCTTCAGCGCCGAAACCTCGACATCCTGAGTCTCGCCGCCCATTTCTTCGACGACAACCTCATACTGCAACAATTCCTGCCGTACCCGGTTGGCATCCGCACCATGACGGTCAATTTTATTCACCGCTACAATCATTGGCACCTGGGCAGCCTTGGCATGCTTAATGGCTTCAATGGTTTGCGGCATCACGCCATCATCAGCGGCCACCACCAGCACTACAATATACGTCACACCAGCGCCGCGCGCCCGCATGGCGGTAAACGCCTCATGGCCTGGGGTATCAATGAAAGTAATCTGCGCGCCAGAATGCAGTTTCACCTGATACGCGCCGATATGCTGGGTAATGCCCCCGGCTTCGCCAGCAGCCACATCAGTCTTGCGCAGCGCGTCCAGCAGGCTGGTCTTGCCGTGGTCAACATGGCCCATAATGGTAACCACCGGCGGGCGCATTTGCAGGTCAGTGTCGATATCTTCCTCACCTTCGAGGCCAATTTCAACATCGTTATCCGCCACCCGGCGGGATTTATGGCCAAATTCACTGACCACCAACTCGGCAGTATCAGCGTCAATGGCCTGCGTAATGGTTGCCATCACGCCCATTTTCATCAGAACTTTTACCACCTCATTACCGCGCGCGGCCATTCGGTTGGCCAATTCTTGCACGGTAATGGTCTCCGGCAGCACCACGTCGCGCACCACCTTCAAACCATCAGAGCGCAGCAGCTCCAGTTCGGCCTGGCGGCGCTCACGCTCACGCTGGCGGCGCACAGAGGCCAGACTGCGGACTTTTTCATCCTCACCTTCAAGCGCTGCCTGCACATCAATTTTGCCCGCACGGCGGCGGTCATCACCAATTTTCTTCGGCGCCACCACCGGCGCACCGCGCTTAGGCGCACCTGCCATGCTGGGCCGGCGCACACCGCGTGGGGCGTCTTCATCATCATCAACGGCGGGCTGGCCAGGCTTCAGGCGCAGCGTCTCAGCCGCGGTGGCGCCAGGGGCCGGACGCGGGGCCGGGCGCAAGCCGGCGTTGGGGGCCGCAGCCCGCGGCGTTGGCGCTACATTCGGGTTTGTTGCAGGGGCCGCATTGGCGTTCCCCGGCTCGAGGCTGACCGGCTCGGCGTTGGCCGGCTCAACCGGCTTGGGCCGCAGAGCTTCCTCGGCCGCCTTTTTGGCGGCAATCTCGGCTTCGCGCTTATCATCTTCCTCGCGGCGGCGCGCTTCCTCAGCCGCTGATAGAATTGAAATTTTCTCCTGCTCACGGCGCTCAGCCTCTTGCTGGGCGGCCAGCTTTTGCTGCTCGGCCAGCACCCGCTGGCGGGTGGCAGTCTCAGCGGCGGTCAGGGCACGTGGTCCCGCAGCACCGCTCGGGCGGGGCGCTATGGGGCGAACCGGTGCTGCTGGTGCCGCCGGCGTTGCCGACTCGGCCTCGGCCTTCGCCAACGGCGCTTTCACCGCAGGTGATAATGACAATGTAACCGGCGGTGT
This sequence comes from Acidocella sp., assembly GCA_029077825.1. Taxonomy (GTDB): domain Bacteria; phylum Pseudomonadota; class Alphaproteobacteria; order Acetobacterales; family Acetobacteraceae; genus Acidocella. The sequence goes on from JAQNCT010000007.1 coordinate 64,990, forward strand.
GGCCGGGGCCGTTGCGGCAGGCGCACCGGGGACAGCGCCGCGTTTTTTGCGCACCTCAACCTGCACAACCTTCGAGCGGCCATGCGAGAAGCTCTGCCGGACAGAGCCTGCATCCACAGTATGGCCGGCATCGGTCCGCGTCGCGGGGCGAAGCGAAAGCCTGCCTTTGGTTTCAGTCGTCTCGTTGCCGTCAGTCATGCCTAATCCGGTCCATCTCTCATACTGCGGTCAGCAGCCAAAGCCGCTTCAACCGAGGGGGCTATGTGCCCGCTTGTCTGCCGCCCCGCAACACCTGCGAGCCGGTTTGCATCCATTTCAATCATCGCCGCCAGTTTTCCTGGTGCGATCACCACATGCACCGCATGTTCACGCCCAAAAACCCTGCCCAACCGTTCCGCGTCCAGCGGCGACACAACAGCTACATTACGACCGCCGATAAACCGCGCCCGCTCCTCAACGCTGCCATCGCTGGCCTGAACAACCAAACCAGCCCTACCTTCAACCAGCCATTCGCGAGCTTTCTCAAACCCTGAGATGGCCCCGCCGCCGCGCCTTGCCAGACCCAGCAGTTCAGTAACCCGCCGCATCAGCAACGCCTCAATGATCCCGGCCAGTTCCGCCGGGATATCAACACGCTGCTTCGCCGCGCGGGAAAACACCCCGCGCTTGATTGCCATTGATATCACATCGGCCTTTGCACTCAACCATAGTCCGCGCCCGGGCAGGGTTGCAGCCACATCGAACACCAGCCTGGCATCCGGCCCCACCACAAACCGCAAACCTGCCGCGCGGGCAACTTGCTCACGTGTCACCAAACAGCGCCGTAGCGGGCCGGTCTCAGGCTCCACTTCAAGCTCTGTAACCAGCTCCGCCGGGGGCTCAACATCCAGCGCAACGTCAGTTTCGTCGGGTTCAGGCTGCGTTGCCATCTTCTCCTTCAAACCAATGCGCGCGCGCCGCCATGATGATCTCGTTGGCAGCGTCTTCGCTCAACGCTTCCACGCCGACGATTTCCACCAGCTCATCACCGGCGAGGTCCGCGAGATCATCGAGTGACTTAACGCCCTTCTCACCCAGCGCGATCAAATCCTTGGCACTCAGCGCCTCGATCGCGGCAACCTCATCGCTCACGCCCAACGCGATACGTTTTTCTTCCAACGCGCCGGCTTCACGCGCCAGCGAGGCTTCCGCCCGGCGCTGCAGCTCAGCCGCGACGTTCTCATCGAAACCTTCAATGGAAGCCAATTCATCCAACGGTGTCATAGCCAAATCCTCAATCGTTTCAAAACCTTCAGCAACCAGCAACCCTGCGATCACATCATCCACATCCAAAGCTTCAACGAACAGCCCGGTCTTGCGGCGGAATTCCTCCTGCCGGCGCTCGCTTTCCTCAGCTTCAGTGAGAATATCAATATCCCAGCGCGTCAGTTGCGATGCCAAACGCACATTCTGCCCACGTCGGCCAATCGCCAATGAAAGCTGGCTGTCAGGCACCACCACTTCAACCCGCCCGGCATCTTCATCCATCACCACCTTGGAAACTTCCGCCGGTGCCAGCGCATTCACCACAAAGGTCGCCACGTTCGGTGACCAGGGGATGATGTCAATTTTCTCGCCCTGCAATTCAGCCACCACCGCCTGCACGCGCGAGCCGCGCATACCCACGCAGGCCCCTACGGGGTCGATTGATTGGTCACGCGAAATCACCGCCATTTTCGCGCGCGAACCTGGGTCACGCGACACTGCCTTAATCTCGATGATGCCATCATAAATTTCCGGCACTTCCTGCGCGAACAACTTGGCCAAAAAGCCCGGGTGGGTGCGCGAGAGGAAAATCTGCGGGCCACGCTGTTCTTCGCGCACATCGTAAATGAACGCGCGCACGCGATCACCGTTGCGCAGATTTTCACGCGGGATGGTCTCATCGCGGCGCAGCAGCGCTTCGGCGCGGCCCAAATCAACCATCAAATTCCCATATTCGGTGCGCTTCACCACGCCGTTAATGATCTCGCCAACACGATCCTTGAATTCGTTATATTGCTTGGTGCGCTCATACTCGCGCACCCGCTGCACAATCACCTGCTTGGCGGTCTGGGCGGCGATACGGCCAAAATCAATCGGCGGCAGCGGGTCAACAATGTAATCACCCAGAGCTTTTTCCGGCGCGAATTTCTGTGAAATGGCAAAGGGAATCTGGGTTTCCTCATTTACCACAACATCAACAATCTCGGTCCAGCGTGACAGCCGTACATCGCCGGTTTTACGGTCAATGGTGGCCCGAATATCCTTCTCGTGGCCGTATTTGGCGCGGCCAGCTTTTTGAATCGCTTGCTCCATCGCCTCCAGCACATCGTCGCGCTCAATTTGTTTTTCGCGCGCTACGGCATCAGCAACCAGCAAAAGTTCTGGGCGGGATACGGAAGTGTCCATGTATATGTTCCCTTAATTCGTCGTCATCGGTGTCTGGGCTGTGGAGAACGCGACCAGCGCATCCGTTAGCACCAGCTTGGCTTTACGCATATCGGCGAGCTTCAGCTCAATTACCTCGCCGGTCTCAAGTCGCATCTTCGCAACCTCAGCATCAGCGGCAACAATCACGCCGGTAAAACGCTTGCGCCCACCCGGCCCTGGAATGTTCAATTCCGCCTTCGCCTCAAAACCGGCATGGCGGTTCCAGTCCTTCACCCGCGTCAACGGCCGGTCGATCCCGGCTGAGCTGACTTCAAGCGTCCAAGCAGAGGTGATCGGGTCTTCAACATCAAGCACGGCCGAGAGCAGATGGCTAACCTCAGTGCAATCATCCAGCGTGAAGGCCGCGCCATCGGCCCGGTCCGCCATGATCTGCACGGTGGGGGTTTCCTTGCCCATCACCTGCACGCGTACCAGCTCATAACCCATGGCTTCCAGCCGGGGGGCAATGATGTCGGCGATGCGGCCTTCAAGGCCAGTATGTTGCGGGCGATTGTCACTCAAAGCGGTAAAATTCCAATAAAAAAGGCGGCCTGTAAGGGCCACCCTCAAATAGTCGGGTTTAATTTGTAAGTCTTATTACCCCAAATCCTGGCCCGGAGCAAGCGGCGTAGACTCAGCCGGGCTCGCCAGTTTGCAGACGGTGGGCGGCTTGGCAGCCCAATCCGCAAACGCCGGGTCCAGCTCATGCAGGCTGCATGGCGGCGAAGCACATTCAACCACCGCATCGCCCGGTTCAGCAATGATCGGTTTCCTCGCTGGTATTTTCAAAACGGAACCTCCATCTCAGAGCACCACCGCAAGGTACCACGGTTGCTGGCCGGAGTCGCGCCGAATGACCAGCCTAACTCATATTTAAACTGCCCCGCCCGGCGGGGGCTGCTGCCGATCACTCCGGCGTCGCTGTATATTTATACCGCCGGCGACAAGGGCGCCAAGAGATTCCAGCGGCTCTGCGCGGCATAACTGAAATTCAGCCCCTGTGTGGTTTCATCTGGGCCGAACTGCCGGGTCAGGTATGAATTGACAGGTGTAGCCAATAACGATGGACGGCCATTACGCCGGTGGGGTTGGGAGGATGCGTAAATGGGTGCATAAATCGCCGTATCTGAATTCAAGGTGGACCACGATGATCTATGAGCTACGGATTTACCATTGCCTGCCGGGCAAGCTACCACTGCTGTTGAAGCGTTTTGAAACGAATACTCTGCCGCTGTGGGAGAAACACGGCATTGTGCAGGCCGGTTTCTGGACAGTGGATATTGGCCCCAGCAACCATGATTTATATTATCTGCTGGCCTGGGAGTCGCTGGCGGAGCGCGAGCGCAAATGGAACGAATTTCAGGCTGATCCGCAATGGATCGCTGAACGTGCCGCCAGTGAAGTGGATGGCCCGATTTTGGCGAGCATCTCCAACCAGTTCATGAAGCCGACGCGTTTCTCGGCTGTTAAGTAAGGCGCCAGCCGGTGCAGTTTGTAAAAATGCACGGTGTGGGCAATGATTTTGCCGTGTTTGATGGGCGCGCCAACCCGGTGCGGTTTGCAACCGCTGAGGTGCTGCTGATCGCTGACCGCCAGATGGGGATTGGGTGTGACCAGATCATTATCATTGAACCGGACCTGACGGGTGCCGATGCGTTCATGCGGATATTGAACGCGGATGGCACCGAGGCCGGCGCGTGCGGTAATGCCACGCGCTGTGTTGCGATGCTGCTGGCTGAACAAACCGGGGCGTCGCGGTTAAACATTCGCACCATTTCGGGTTTGCTGCCGGCTGAGATGTTGGCTGACGGGTTGGTTGAAGTGGATATGGGCGCGCCCAAGCTGGGCTGGGCGGATGTACCGCTGGTGGCGGCGATGGATACGCTGCATCTTGACCTCGCGGCGGGCAATCTGGCTGATCCGGCAGCATGTTCGATGGGCAACCCGCATGCGACATTTTTTGTTGATGATATGGCGGCGGTTGATATTGCGCGCATTGGCCCGGTGCTTGAGCACGCTGCACTGTTTCCTGACCGTGCGAACATTGGGTTTGCGCAGGTTGAGACTGCCACGCAAATTCGTTTGCGGGTGTGGGAGCGTGGTGCGGGGTTAACGCTTGCTTGTGGCTCGGGTGCTTGTGCAGCACTGGTGAATGCGCACCGGCGGGGTTTAACGGGGCCGCAGGCGACGATGATTTTGGATGGCGGCATATTGGATATCACCTGGCGGGATATTGATGGTCATGTGCTGATGCGCGGCCCGGCGGTGAGCGCCTATACCGGCAACTGGCCGGAAAAATCATAATGGCGCTTTCAGCTTTTTTTTCCAAACTGAAAACCGGGCTCTCCCGCAGCGCGGAGAAACTTGGCACCAACATCGCGGCCACCTTCACCAAGCGCAAGCTCGATGACGCAGCACTGGAGGAGCTGGAGGATATGCTGATCGCCGCGGACCTTGGCCCGGCCGTGGCATCACGCGTGATTGGTAATTTCCGCCGCACGCGCTTTGGCAAGGAAGTGTCAGATGGGGAAATTCGGGAGACTTTAGCTGCTGAGATTGCCGCGATACTGGCGCCGGTGGCGCTGCCGATTGTGCCGGATATGAGCAAAAAGCCGTTTGTTATTTTGATGACCGGGGTGAACGGCGCTGGCAAAACCACCACCATTGGCAAGCTGGCTACATTATACCGTGAGCAGGGGTTAACCCCCATGCTGGCGGCTGGTGATACATTCCGTGCGGCGGCAGTTGAGCAGTTGCAAATTTGGGGGCAGCGTGCGGGTGCGGTGGTGGTTGCAGCACCGGCGAACTCGGATTCCGCCTCATTGGCGCATGAGGCGTTGGTGAAAGCCCAGGCGGCGGGTGCGGATATATTGCTGATTGATACCGCCGGGCGGCTGCATAATAAAACCGCTTTGATGGAGGAGCTGCGCAAAATTATCCGGGTAATTCGCAAAATTGACCCCACCGCGCCGCACGCCACCCTGCTGACCCTTGATGCCACGATCGGGCAGAATGCCATTGCCCAGGTGAAAACCTTTAAGGAGATGGTGGAGCTGACCGGGCTGGTTATAACCAAATTAGACGGTTCAGCGCGCGGTGGCATTGTGGTGGCGCTGGCCGAGCAGTTTAAATTGCCGGTGCATGCGGTGGGCACTGGCGAGCAGGCGGCGGATTTACGCCCCTTTGTGGCCGAGGAATTTGCCCGCGCCCTGGTCGGGCTTTAGGCACAAGGTTTGTAAGCGCGGCCTGAGAAATTACCATTGCGTTTACGCTACACAGCTTTAAGTTGTATTCATGGAGCGGTTAACCAGGCTTGATGGGTTGCGCGGCGCGTTGGCGATATATGTCATGCTGGGCCACGCACTGCCTTATACCATTTTGCCTGGCTGGATTGGCGCCCCCTTTGCGCATGGCGAGGCGGCGGTTGATGTGTTTTTTGCGCTAAGCGGGCTGGTGGTGATCAATTCATTAGAGCGCTTTAATTATCGCCCCTGGCCGTTTTTGGCGGGGCGGGCAAAGCGCTTATTGCCGGTGTATTTTTTAGTGTTGGGCTTGGCGGTGGGGTTAATCTGGCTGGGATCACCATTGCCAGATATGCCATGGATTGCGCCAGGCTCATTACCGGCGGATTTTTGGGCGGTTGGCATGCCCGCGCAATTTATCTGGCATTTTGTGGCGCATGTCATGCTGGTGCAGGGGCTGCTGCCAAACGGGGTGCTGCCGTGGGCTTATATCACGCTGCTGGGTCCGGCCTGGAGTCTTTCAACCGAGTGGCAATTTTATATTGTCATGGTGGTGCTGATGCGCCGGGTGCGCAACCTTGCGATGTTTGGGGTTTTGCTGCTGGCAGTGGCGGTTATTTACCGGGTGATGGCGGGGTTTTTGCCCGCCTACTGGCAATTCAGCCGGGCGTTTTTACCCGATGCCGCAGGGTTTTTTGGCCTCGGGGTTATGTCAGCGGTGTGGCTGCGCAAGGGCCACATATTGCCATTGGCAGCGGCGGTGCTGCTGGTGGCCATGTTGGGCCTGGTTTCGGGCTCGCCGTTACGCATGTTCACCCCGCTGGTCTGGCTGTTGGTTTTAGGGGTGCAGAAATACGCCGTTGTGGCACCGTTGGCGCGCCTGCTGGACAGCCGGGCGGTGCAATATCTCGGCGTTATTTCTTACCCGCTGTATTTGTTGAACGCGCCGGTGCAGCGGGCCTGCGCCATGCTGGTAACACCGGTTGTGCATGGCGATGCCGTGCTGTTTGGCTGGTTGTGGTTGCCCCTGGCGCTGGCGGTTCCGGTGTTGCTAGCCGCCGTTTTGCATCACGGGGTGGAAGTGAGGTTTATGCGGGGACCAAAGCGGTCTGTGCGGATTTCCACACCAAAGTCCCAGCCTTGCCACAACTAGGGCAGGTCGCGTGCCAGCCGACATGTTCAGTATGGCATGACAGGCAGGTCCATTTCGGTGCTGGCGCATCAACCGGGGCATCGCCCAGGGAGTCACCAAGTGCGGTAAGTACGGCGTAGGGGCGTTTGTCAGTCAGGCCAGCGGCGATGGCGGACTGGGCGTGGCGGCGGGCTTCACCGGTGAGCTTGGCCGCCAGTGAGGTCTCGGCCAGCAGAATTTCGGACTCCGGGTGCCCTGGCTTGGCAGCGGCCAACTGGCTGGCAGCTTGTACCCGCTCGATCGGGTCGGGGATATTTTCAAGGTAGGCGGCGGCGATCATCGGGTGCGGCAGCGCGGTCCAGCCCTTCAGCAAAGCTTTTTTGGCGGCACGGGCTTTATTGGCCAACATCAGGCTGCGGGCATAGGCCACGGTGGCGGGCACCAGCGAAGGGTCTGCCTTCACGGCCTGCTTGGCAAAACGCAGCGCACTGCCACGGTCCTGCGTGGCATTGGCGGCGGCGGTGGCAATGGCGGCGACCTCGGCGGGAGCCTGGGTAAGGCCCAGGGCCGTGCGCCAGTCCTGCTGTTTTAGTGCGGCGGCCAACCGTTCGGCTCGCGCCCATTGGCTGCCAGGGTAAGCATCCTCGGCGGCCAAAGCATGTATGCGGGCGGCATCATGGTTACCCGTGCTGGCGGCGTGGTGGCCGAGGCCGCGATGGCCGAGAAATGCCATATCCTTATGAGTGGCGAGTTTTTTGAAAGCGGCGTCGGCTTGGTCATGCTTGCCGTTCAGCCGGGCGGCCTCGGCGGTGAGTAGCAGCACCAGCGGTGTGTCGCCCAGCAATTTCCTGGCCCGGCTGGCCTCGGCCTCAGCGCCTTTGGCATCCCCTGCCGCCAGCGCCGTGAGCCCACGATTGATGGCAATTTCACCAAGGTTTTTGCGCCGGCTGCCCTGCCAGCTGCTTACATTGCCAGGGGCGCGGCGGATGCTGCCGATGACACGAAATATAATTGTGAGTAGCATTGCGCTGACGGCAAGCCCCAAAATTGCAACCGGTGTGGTGGCGGTGATGGTATAATTACCCGAATGGGCAGTGACCGTGCCAGGAAAGCTGCTAACCCACCAGGCGATGCCCAGCACGATCAGCGCCATAATTATTGTGCGAAGCGCGCGCAGCATTATGGCTGGTCCGCCAGGCTGATAATGGCGGCGCGCGCCGCCAACAAGGCTTTGGCTTGGGCTAGCCAGTCATTCATGGCGGCCTGGGTGGCGGGGCTGAGGCCGTTTAGCGCATTTACCGCCCCGGCAAGGTCTCCGGCAGTTAGCAGTGTTTGCGCCTGCGCGGTAATGGCGGCGGCGGGAGCGCCGAGGATAACATGGGCGCCGTTGCTCACGGTAATCAGGCCTTCAAGCCGTTGTAGCGTGCCGGTCCAGAATGAGCCGTTGGTCGCCCGGGCGACACTGGCATCATTGGCGGCGGCGGCGGCAGCGGGGAAAGCCAACAGCAGAGCGGCCTGGGTGGGTGGTGCTAGGCTGGCGAATTTGGCCAAAGCCGGTGGGGCGTTGGGAATGTCACCCAATGGGGTGCCAGATTCCAGCGCGATTCGGGCGGATTCCAGCCGGTTCAGTGTTGCGATTTTGGCGGCGAGTTTGGTGACATCAACATTATTGGCTGAGAGCGTGGTAAGTGCGCCATGGTCAGTGGCAAATTGCGCTTGCATGGCCTGTACCTGGGCGTTCAGCAGGGTGAGTTTTTCACCCAGGTCAGCTTGCACGGTTATACTATCAGCTGCCGGTTGCGCGCGGTTAACTTGCGCCTGCACGGCACTGAGCTGAGCTTGCAGCACCGCAATTTGGGCGTTGGCGGCAACCGCTCCGGTTTGATGCAGGGTCCATAAATACCCTTCGCCGCCGGCCAATACACAAAACCCCAGCACGCCGACCAGCGGCCAGATGCCAGAGCGTTGCCTGGTAGGTTTTGGCGCAGGCGCGGATAGGGGCTTTGCAGTGGGTTGTGGTGTTGGGGGGTCAATGTCAGTCATGTCAGATGTGCCAATAAATCCGCTTCGGTTGGCGCTAATGCGACACGGATTGTGGTCCAGGGCAAGTCATTCAATGCGGTTGCCACATTGGGGCTGAGCGCCAGAGCGGTGACATTGGCGGTATTCGGCGGATTTAGCCTGATAAACGCGCGCGCGGATTCAGCGGAATAAAACAATGCGGTTTTGATCAAGCCATCCTGCAGGCCAGCAAGGGCAGCGGGCGGCAGCGCTCGTGCGGGAGTGGCGGCGTACACGGTGCGGCGGGTGATGGTCAGACCGGCCTTTCGTAATTGCTGCGCCAGAGACAAACCATGCCGCGCCCCCACCGCCAGCAGATAGCTGCCGGGCAGGCGATGTGCGAGGATCAAGATCGCCAGATCCTTGGCATCGCCATTGGCGCTGATGACCGAGTTGAACCCGGCCTCACGTAGCCGGCCTGCGGTGGCGTCGCCCACGCAAAAAATCGGAATATTGCGATAGCGCTCCGGCAAGGCGGGAATTACCTGGCTGCTGGTGACAATGATGGCGGTGGGTTGCTGCGGCAGTGCGGGAGCGTTGCGCTTAATGGCCAGACAAGGTGCCAGTACAGGCTCGTACCCCATGCTGGTCAGCCGCGCGGCGGTGAGAGACGCGCCCGGTTCCGGACGGGTGATGAGAACCTTCAAATGTCGAAAATATCCGCCGGACTGTCAGCTTTCAGGGAGGCGCCAAGCTCTGCCCCCAGCCGCTCGGCATCAGCGGGTGCGCCGCTGGTGGTGCGCTTGAGCAGGAAGCTGCCATCAGTGCGGGCCACCAGCCCGGTAAGGTGCAGGCTGCCATCAGTTTGGAGTTGCGCGTACCCGCCGATGGGGGTGCGGCAAGAGCCATCAAGCGCTGCCAGCATGGCGCGCTCAGCGGTGGCAACGGCCTTGGCTTCAGGGTCTTCGATTCCAGCCAGCATGGCACAAAGCTCAGTATCAGCGCTGCGGACCGTAATGCCAACAATCCCCTGGCAGGCTGATGGCACCATAATCTCCGCTGGCAGCACGACGCTGGCGCGCTCCGCCAGCCCCAGCCGCCGCAGCCCGGCATAAGCCAGCAGCGTGGCGGCAAATTCACCGGATTCCACTTTGCCGAGCCGGGTGCCGACATTGCCGCGCATCAGCGCGAAAGTAAGGTCAGGGCGAGCGTGTTTAAGTTGCGCCTGGCGTCGCACCGAGGCGGAGCCAACAGTGGCGCCATGCGGCAGGGCTGCGTAGGGGTTGGCAGGGTCAAACGGCGGGGCGCCGGGCGGGAGAATAAGCACGTCACGTGCATCCTCGCGCTTGAGGGTGCAGGCTAAAGTGATGCCAGGCGGCAAAGTGGTTTCAAGGTCTTTGAGGGAATGCACCGCAAAATCAATCCGCCCTGCCGCGAGGGATTCATGAATTTCCTTGGCGAACAGCCCTTTGCCGCCAATTTCAGCGAGCGGGCGGTCTTGCACGGTGTCACCGGTGGTGTTGATGATATGCGCCTCAAACACCTCCAGGCCGCGCAGCACGGGGCAGAACTGCCGCAGAATTTCAAGAAAATTGCTGGTCTGGGCGCGCGCCAGCGGTGACGCACGGGTGCCGACCTTGAGGGGGAGTGACCGCCGGTGCGGGGCCATATTGGGTTTTACGGAACTCACACAGGTGGTCTAGAACCAGCCGCATGGAAAGAAAAGTCACCGGTGCGCCGGGCTGCGTGCTGGGTATTGAAAGCAGTTGTGATGAAACCGCGGCGGCGGTGCTGGCAGCTGATGGCAGGATATTGGCCGAGCGGGTTTTTACTCAGTTGGCTGACCATGCGCCATTTGGTGGGGTGGTGCCCGAGATTGCGGCGCGGGCGCATTTGGCAGCCTTGGGGCCGCTGGTGGCTGACGCGCTGGCCGAGGCGGGGGTTGGGTTTAGCGACCTGGGCGCGATTGCAGCCACCGCCGGGCCGGGGTTAATCGGCGGCCTGCTGGTGGGCACGGGCTTTGCCAAAGGGGCGGCGCTGGCGGCGGGGGTTTCATATATTGCGGTTAATCATCTGGAGGCGCACGCCCTCACGGCCCGGCTGCCGGGGCTGGCCGCAACCCCGCCTGAGTTTCCGTATTTATTGCTGCTGGTGTCAGGCGGGCATTGCCAATGCGTGGCGGTGGAAGGGGTGGGCCGCTACCGCCGCCTGGGCACCACATTAGATGACGCGGTGGGTGAAGCGTTTGATAAAACCGCCAAATTGCTGGGGTTGCCTTACCCGGGTGGCCCAGCGCTTGAGGCGATCGCCCGCGAAGGCACCCCACGGTTTGACTTGCCCCGGCCATTGTTGCGGCGGGCAGGCTGCGATTTTTCATTTTCAGGGCTGAAAACCGCAGTGGTGCAACTGGTGGCAAGCCACGGCGCTGCGGCCTTGCCGCGCCAGGTGGCCGCTGACATGGCGGCGAGCTTTCAAGCAGCGGTGGCTGACATTATGGCTGACCGGCTGGGCCATGCGTTGGCCATGCTGCCGGCTGCCAGCGCGGTGGTGATTGCGGGCGGCGTGGCTGCCAACCAGGCAATCCGGGCGCGGCTGGCTGAAGTGGCCATGGCGGATGGCAAATTATTGATCGCCCCGCCACTGCGGTTATGCACTGACAACGCGGTGATGGTGGCCTGGGCCGCCATTGAGCGCCAACGCGCCGGGCTGGTCAGCACGCTTGCCGCTGCTTGCCGCCCCCGCTGGCCGCTGGAGGAGATATGAATTACCGCCACGCCTACCACGCCGGAAACTTTGCTGATTGCGTGAAGCACGCTTTGTTGATTGAGATTTTGGCCGCCATGCAGCGCAAGGATAAACCGCTGCTGGTGCTTGATACGCATGCGGGCATCGGGCGGTATGAATTGTCAGGTGTTCAGGCACAAAAAACTGGCGAATGGCGGGGTGGTATTGCCAAATTGCAGGCAGCCCCACCCGCTGCGCTGGCAGCTTATTTGGCGATGATTGAAAAGCTTGGCCTCTACCCTGGTTCACCTGTGATTGCCGCGGCGATGTTGCGGGCCAATGACCGGCTGGTTTGTTGTGAACTGCATAAGGAGGACGCGCCGTTGCTGCGCCGGGTGATGGCCGGGCACGCCAATGTGGCGGTGCATGAGCGTGATGGCTACGCAGCGATGCGGGCGTTTTTGCCGCCGCCGGAAAAACGCGCTCTGGTGTTGATTGACCCGCCGTTCGAGCAGCCGCAGGAGTTTTTAACCCTAACGGATAGCCTTGTGGCGGCTTATGAGAAATTCAAATCCGGCGTGTATGTGGTTTGGTACCCGATTAAACATCGCGCACCGGTGCGGGCGTTTTTTGAACAGCTGATGTTGAGCAAAATCCGTGATGTGGTGGCAGCGGAGTTTTTGTTGCGCGCCCCGCTGGACCCAGCCCGGCTGAATGGTTGCGGGCTGCTGGTGGTGAACCCACCGTTTGGGTTTGAGGCGGCGGCCTTGCCGATGTTGCAGGCTTTTGTTGAGGTTTTTGAGGGCGCCGGCTGCGGTGTGGAAAGGCTGATTGGTGAGTGAGCTTAAAGTTGGTGTGCTGGGGGCAGGGGCCTGGGGTACCGCCTTGGCAGTGCTGGCCGCGCGCCAGGGGGCGCCGGTGGCTTTGTGCGCGCGTGATGCTCAGCGTGCGGCGATGATTGAAACAACGCGGGAAAACCCACGCCTGCCAGGGGTTGTTCTGCCGCCCTCATTGCGGGTGAGCAGCGCCTATCCGCAGGTTGATATTTTGTTGCTGTGCGTGCCGATGCAGCATTTACGCGCGAGCCTGGTGAACTTGCCGCCGCAGCGCGGGGCTTTGGTGTTATGCTGCAAGGGGCTTGAACTTGCCTCAGGGCGGCTGCCACCCGAAGTGCTGCAATCTGTGTTGCCGGGGCAAAAAATGGCGGTTTTAACCGGCCCGAATTTTGCCCATGAGGTTGCCGCCGGGCTGCCTGCGGCCAGTGTGTTGGCAGCAACTGATACCAATTTGCGGGCCGCACTGATGAACGCGCTGCGCCGTGATAGTTTGCGACTGTACGGCAGTGCGGATGTGATGGGTGCGGCCCTGGGCGGCGCTGCCAAAAATGTCATCGCCATTGCTTCTGGCGTGGTGATGGGGGCAGGCTTCGGCGAAAACGCCCGGGCGGCGTTGATCACCCGGGGTATCGCGGAAATTGCCCGGCTGGCGGTGGCGCTGGGTGGCAAGGCCGAGACGATTTCAGGATTGTCAGGCTTGGGCGACTTGCTGTTGACCTGCACGGGGATGAGCAGCCGGAATTACTCGCTGGGGCTGGCATTGGGAAAAGGTGATACTTTGGCAGCGGTTTTACAAAGCCGCACCAGTGTCACCGAAGGTGTTGCGACCGCCCCGGCATTGTTGGCACGGGCGCAGCAAGCCGATGTCGAGATGCCGATTACCGCCGCTGTAACGGCACTTCTGGCCGGCGAATCAGGCGTGCGCGAAACCATGCGGACGTTGATGGGGCGGGCGTTGAAGGACGAGTAGCGGCTACAAACTTGCCAGCATCAGCCGTTCGAATTCCGCAACACTCAAAGTTTCGGCACGGCGTTCGGG
>JAQNCT010000052.1 GCA_029077825.1 Acidocella sp.
CAACATCAAGCTCCTGGCCGCATAGCCAGGCATTATCAACCGGCGGGATTCTATCTTAACACCAGCCAGTTCCTGTCCAAGCTTCGGGGACCACCTCAGACATCACCATTGGCATGCGTGTTTCAGTTGTGTCAGTAAGACACAATACCTCGATTGTGACTTATGGACAGGCAGGGGGCCAGCCCCAAACATACGTTGTTCCGAATATCGACTTCCTGCTAGCCCAAGTTGCAGCACAAACTCAACCGACATTAGGCGATACGGTAGCCAACAATACGATTGATCAGTTAGTTAGCGCTCCTGGAGGTACAACAAATTATTACATCCTGACGTTGCCGGGGCAGGACAGCGAGGGTAATTCGAACATGGAGATCCAGGCTACTTATGATAAAAATTCCTCTTACGATGTACTGTTAAAAAACCAACCATCAAACGATCCCAGTCAGAATTTATCGGGCTTTAGCAACTTATTCTTATCGCCCGATAACAAGACTTTATATTTTGAGACTGAAGCTTGGGCGACATCGAAAGCTATTCATTCCATCGACATTGCTACCAAAAAAGTTTCGTATGTAGCACCTGGTGAAATCGCCTGCGTGGTGCTCGCGGGCGAATTCCAGGGCAACCTGATTGTTCAACAGCATCGTTATTTTGTGCAAGGTGGGAGCTACGATAATCTCTGGCTTTTTGATCCGACCGGCAAGGAGCTAGGCATTGTGTCCGAGGATACGGACGCGTCGAAAGTATGTCCGACTTTGCCGAATTAGCATTGGATATCTTGGACCTACTTCTCAAGCTGTGTTTGCAAAAATCAAGACTTCTGCAAGCTAAGTTCGAACTAATTATATCAATAGGTTGCGGCTTTCAAAAGATATGACCGAAACACAGAAAACATTCGTCATACTCGAAAATTTCTTTTAATTTCGAGGGTTTCTCGCGGCGTACGCATGCTTCGCACCGCGCTCGGGCCAGCAATTACCGCGTTCCTCGAAGATGCCTCCGTCGTGGAGGTGATGCTAAACCCCGATGGACGCTTGTGGATTATCCGCTCGTCCGGGCAGGCTGGAGCGGATAAGACAAATAAAAATAGCGGAATGCGCAGCACTTTTCCACCCTGCACTTCATCCATCAAAATGTCCGCTTATCGCCGCCGCGTGCTCCACACCTGCGCAGACCGCTCCCTCACCCCAAATAGCGCGCCGTCAAATGCGCTTCAAACGCGCGCGGGTTTAGCGCCTCGCCGGTGGCGCGGCGGAGTAATTCGTTAAAGCCCAAGCTGGCCCCATGGTGATGCACCGCCTGGTTCAGCCATAATCTCAGTGGTGATAAATCACCCTGGCCAAAGGCCGCATCCAGCCCCGGCACCGCCCGCCGTGCCGCGGCCATAAGCTGTGCTGCCGCCATCGCGCCCAGCGTATAGGTGGGGAAGTAGCCAAATAAGCCGCAATGCCAGTGAATATCTTGTAGGCAGCCGCGCCTGTCATCCGGTGGGGTAATGCCCAGAAGGCCTGCAAACCCCTCATTCCAGGCGCCCGGCAAATCCGCCACCGCCAAATCCCCCGCAATCAGCGCCTGCTCCAGCCTGAAGCGCAGCAGCACATGCGCCGGGTAGGTCATTTCATCAGCTTCCACCCGGATGAAACTGCGCTCAACCTGCCGCAGGCGAGATTTCAGTGCCGCCGTGGAAATTTCGCGGTTGAAAACACCGCTCAAAACCGGTGCCAAATACCCTAAATACGCGTCGGTGCGCACCGCCTGCATCTCAATAATCAATGACTGGCTTTCATGCACAGCACTCCCCGCTGCCTCACCCACGGGCTGGCGGCGGAAGGCGGCGGGTAAATTCTGCTCGTAAATTCCATGGCCGGTTTCATGCAGCGCCCCCATCAGGGCGGCGCACACATCAGCCTCATCATAGCGGTTGGTAATGCGCACATCGCTCGGCGTGCCGCCACAAAACGGGTGGGCTGAGCGGTCAAGCCGCGCGTGGGTGTAATCCAGCCCCGCTGCCGCCGAGAGGCGTTGGCATAATGCTTCCTGCGCCGCTTCAGGGTAGGGCCCCGCCGGCATGGTGGGGGCCGGGTTGGCCCGTTGGCGGGCCTCAGCCGCCGGCAAAGCGGTTTGCAAAAAAACCTCGTATTGTGCGAATACCGGCGTCACATCAGCCGCCGTAACGCCGCGCTGAAAACCACCCAGCAAAGCATCATAGGGTGACACGCCAAGTGCCGCGCCGAGAATACCAGCTGACTGCCGGGCCAGATGAACCACCTCGGTCAGCGGCCCTTGCACCAGCGCAAAATTCGAAGTCTGGCGGGCGGTGCGCCATATGGTCTCGCAATGCGAATTGGCGCGCGAAACCGCCTCCACCAAATCCTGCGGCAGCGCCGTGGCACGCTGGTGCGCCTCCTGCATCAAGGCAAAATTGGCAGCCCCCCAACTATCAGTGGGCGCTGTGGCGGCGGCAAAATTCTCTGCCACCTGCGGGGCCGTCAGTAACTCATGCGAAAGTCCGGCCAGCACCGCCACCTGCTCGCCGCGCGCCTCAGCCCCGCCGTCCGGCATCATCGCCGAGGCATCCCAGCCCAACACCGCCGCCGCCTCATTCAACGTGGCAATCCGCCCGAAGGTAGCGGCAAGGCGCTCATAAGCATTCATGGTTCACGCAGCCTTTTGCGAGCGTAAAAGAAAAATTCAAACACCAGCACCAGCGCGAAGCCGAACCAGGTGAGTTCATACTGGTAATGATTATTGGGCGGGCGCGGCAAGCTCTGCGCCGGCTCCGGCAAGGGTGAACCGGGCGGCGGCAGCGGTCCCATC
Organism: Acidocella sp.; assembly: GCA_029077825.1. Taxonomy (GTDB): domain Bacteria; phylum Pseudomonadota; class Alphaproteobacteria; order Acetobacterales; family Acetobacteraceae; genus Acidocella. The sequence continues at coordinate 2,818 of JAQNCT010000052.1, forward strand.
GCCACCAGCGCGAACGGCGCCACATTGGCAAAACCCATGTCCGCGCCAATTTTCGCGGTGTTCAGCGTGTAATACAGCCCGCGTGCCACATCATCAGACCCGGCAAACCAACCGCCAGTGTCAGATTGGTGGATATAGCCCACCGCCTGCGTCTCGCCTTGCGGCATAACCATGGCCTGCGGTTGTTTCTGTGGCACCCAGCCAAGGTCAACCAACACCACCGGCCCGCTATCTGGCGCAAACGGCATTATCAACTCACCGCCCTCAATCGGGCCGTTCGGGCTGTCATGCACCTCGTCGCTATATAAAACCGCTTTCCCGGCAATCCAGTGGCCTTGGATACTCACTTTCTCAAAGCGCGTTGGCTGCACCGGCAGCGGGATCGGCGGGGCAATTTCGGCGGCGTGGATCTGCGCGAGGATCGCCTCTTTCCAGACCCGCCGATGCGCCTGCCATACCCCTAGGGAGATGAGTATCCAGAACAGGATGAAGGCGGCGATGCCGGGATTTTTCAGACGACGGTAGTTCTTCATGGCGCTTAAAAACTGGGCACATAAAAAGGGCCGCTTGCGCGACCCTTTTTAAATTTAGCCCGCCACAATCGCGCTGCGGCCAAGGTAGTAGATGCACACAAACAGAAACAGCCACACCACATCCACAAAATGCCAGTACCAGGCTGCCGCTTCAAACCCGAAATGCCGCTGCGGGGTGAATTGATGGCGCATGGCGCGCACCAGACACACGATCAGAAAGCCGGTGCCGATGATCACATGGAAACCATGGAACCCGGTGGCGATAAAGAACGCCGAGGGGAACACGCCGCCATGATAAAAATTAAACGGCGAATGAGTATATTCCCAGGCCTGCCCACAAAGAAACGCCAGACCCAGCATCACGGTGACAGCCAGCCCCTGCACGGTGCCCTTGTTGTCACCCTCCAGCAGGCAATGATGTGCCCAAGTGACAGTTGTGCCCGACAGCAGCAGCACCATGGTATTGAACAACGGAATCGCAAACGGGTCGATCGTGGTTACCCCCATCGGCGGCCAGACCGGGGCCATCGCGTAGCCCATTTTGTCCGGGTAGAAAAAATAATTGAAATAGTTCCAAAAGAAGGAGACGAAAAACATCACTTCCGAGGCAATGAACAGCGCCATGCCGTAACGCAAGCCGATTTGGGTGATCATTTTATGCAGACCGGGTGTGGCGGATTCCCGCACCACATCGCGCCACCACACATACATTGTGCTCATGGCGCCCAGCAGACCTACAGCCAGCAGAATGAAATTACCAAAATGTGCCGCGAAAATAATGCCGCCCGCCACGCACATGGCGGACATGGCGCCAAGCACCGGCCAGATGCTGGGGTCAACCATATGATACGGATGCGGAACCGTCGATTTGATCTGGTTGGTCGCTGTGTGAACTTCGCCGCTCATCGTCTCTCTCTCATCCTAGGTTTTCTTGGTTACCACATTTGCCCATATTCGTGTAGCTTTACCAGCGCAATGGCATAGATCAGCAAGCAGAATCCGCCCAACACGGCCAGCAACAAATAGTTCCTTCCCCGGCGGCGGCGTTTGAACTCCGCCAGCATCTCCGGGGTCCAGTTCTGGCTATCAATCATAGCAACCGGTCAAAGGCGCAGGCGCCAAACAGCAGGAACAGGTACAGAATCGAAAACCGGAACGCCGCCTTGGCTGGCGCGTCCTTAGTCAGGCTAATGCCTTTTTCATCCTGTCGGTCGGCCAAAACCCGCCACGCATAATAAATAAACGCAACCCCCAGCACGGTTGCTGAGACCCCGTAAATCCAGCCCATGAGGCCAAACAGCACCGGCGTCAGCGTCAGCGGCACCAAAATGAGGGTGTAGATGAACACATTCCAGCGGGTATGGCGCGCGCCTTTCACCACCGGCAGCATCGGCACCCCGGCGCGCTGGTAATCACCAGAGGCGTAGAGAGACAGCGACCAAAAATGCGGCGGGGTCCATACAAAGGCAATCAGGAACAGCAACACCGGCAGCAGGCTGACCGAGCCAGTGGCCGCGGTCCAGCCAATGACCGCCGGAAACGCGCCGGCCGCCCCGCCGATGACAATATTCTGTGGGGTGCGGCGCTTCAGCCATATGGTGTAAACAAACACGTAAAACGCAATTGAAAACGCCAGCACAAACGCCGCCACCAGATTGGTGGCCAGCGCCATCAGCAGCACCGAGAACGCCGAAAGCACGATACCGTAAGCCAGTGCGGCACCAGGCGCGATCCGGCCCGCAGGTATCGGGCGCGAGGCAGTACGCTTCATGATCGCGTCAATATCGCGGTCGTACCACATATTAATGGCACCCGCGGCACCAGCAGCGATGGTGATGCACAGAATCGCAGTCAGCGCGAGAATCGGGTTCAAATGCACCGGCGCGATGATCAGCCCAATAGCACCAGTAAACACAACCAGGGTCAGCACCCGTGGCTTGAGCAGCGCGATCCAGTCGCGCGCCTCGGCACCTAGCTCGGTTGAATTAACGAATACCGATTCACTCATTATCCCGCTCAAACCCTTTTTTTAAAACATCATGCCCGCTTGCGCGGGCATAACGCCTTTGATGATAAACCGACCAGACCTACTGGATAACCGGCACGTCCTCGAACGTGTGGTGCGGCGCCGGTGACGGCACAGCCCATTCCAGAGTTGTTGCACCCTCGCCCCAATAATTATCCGCCAGCTTCTCTTTGGAAGTGAATATTCGATAGAGGATATAGAAGAATACCGCGGTCGATGCACCTGAGATCATCGCGCCCACCGAGGACACAAAGTTCCAGCCGGCAAAAGCATCAGGGTAGTCCGGGTAACGGCGCGGCATACCGGCCAAGCCCAGAAAATGCTGTGGGAAGAATGTCAGGTTCACACCAATAAAGGTGGTCCAAAAATGCACCTTACCCCAGAACTCCGGGTAAGGGTGCCCAGACATTTTACCAATCCAGTAATAAAACCCGGCAAAAATCGCAAACACCGCACCCAGTGACAGCACATAATGGAAATGCGCAATCAGGAAGTAGTCATTGTGCAGTTCCTGGTCGAGCCCCGCATTGGCCAGCACCACACCGGTGGCGCCACCGATGACGAACAGAAAAATAAAGCCGATCGCCCACAACATCGGGGTTTTGAACTCAATCGAGCCGCCCCACATCGTTGCGATCCACGAGAAGATTTTAATGCCGGTCGGCACCGCAATCACCAGCGTGGCCACCTCAAAATACACCCGGCTGTCAGTTGAAATGGCGGAGACGAACATATGATGCGCCCACACCACAAAACCCACAAACCCAATGATCACCATGGCGTAGGCCATGCCGAGGTAACCAAAAATTGGCTTTTTGGAAAAGGTTGAAACCACATGGCTGATCACGCCGAACGCCGGCAAAATCATGATGTATACTTCCGGATGCCCGAAGAACCAAAACAGATGCTGGAACAACACCGGGTCACCACCGCCAGCGGGTTCAAAGAACGAAGTCCCGAAATTGCGGTCCATGATCAGCATCGTAACAGCACCCGCCAGCACCGGAATCGCCAGCAGCAGCAAGAATGCGGTAACCAAAATGGCCCACACAAACAGCGGCATTTTATGCATGGTCATGCCAGGGGCACGCATGTTCAAAATGGTGGCAATAAAGTTGATCGCGCCGAGCAAGGATGAAATGCCGGCCAGATGCAGCGAGAACAGTGAAAAGTCAGTCGCGATGCCGGGCGAATACCGCGCATTGTCGAGCGGCGGATAAATCGTCCAGCCGGCCCCGGTGCCATCACCGATCAACAACCCGAGCATGACAAAGATAAAACCCATCACCAGGAACCAGAAGCTCATATTGTTCAGGCGCGGGAAGGCCATGTCAGGCGCACCGATCATCATCGGCACAAACCAGTTACCAAACCCACCGATCAAAGCGGGCATCACCATCCAGAAGATCATGATCAGGCCATGAGCGGTGATGATGGCGTTCCATTCGGTGCCGCTGCTGATGATGTGATTATGCGGATACATCAACTGCGCGCGCATCAGCATGGAGAGAATACCACCAACACACCCGGCGATCACCGCTGATGTTATATACAGCGTGCCAATGTCTTTATGGTTGGTGCTCATCAGCCAGCGGCGGACAAACCCCGGCTTAGCGTGGCCATGGTCACCATGCGCGTCATGCGTATGGTCGTTATGTGCGTGGTCGTCATGGGTCGTGGAGGACATCAATTAGCGCTCCTTAGAATTAAATTGATCATTTGGTAACCGCCAGGCCAGCGAACTCATTTACCGGCAGCGGCGAAGACAGCGGATGCGGCGTGTAGCTATTCATCACGTAATTAGCCTGCGCTACCTTAATCCAGGCTTGATAATCTTCCATCGAGACCGCTTTTATCTCAATTGGCATCGCATCATGGTTGACGCCGCAAATCTGGTTGCATTCACCATAATAGGTGCCGATTTTCGGAATCGTCGTCCAGCTTGTCAGCATGGTGCCCGGCACCGCATAGCGCTGTACACCCAGCGACGGCAGATAAAACCCGTGCAAAACATCCGAACTGGTAATTTCAAACTTAATTTTTTTCCCAACCGGCACCACAATCGGGTGGTCAACCGAAAGTCTGCGAATATCACCCGGCTGCAATTTATCATCCGGCACCATGTAGCTGGTGTAGTCCAGCCCCGGCACCGAGTCATATTTATATTCCCAATACCATTGGTGGCCGGTCGCCGTAATGGTCATGTATGGGTTGGCGTCGTCAGCTTCATAATAGATCAAACTAATTGAAGGCACGATGATCACCGCCAACAGCAATGTCGGAATCACAATCCAAACCACCTCAACCAAGGTGTTATGGGTAAAATGTGCAGGGGTTTTATTTTTGCCGGCATTAAAGCGGAACAAAACAAAGGCCATAAGCCCACCTACGAACACCACGATGGCGGTCATGATCCACAACACATACTTCATCAGCCAGTCGATGCGGGCTTCCATCGGGCTACCTGGCACCGGCAGCCACATCTGCCAATTACGCGGCGCGTTCACATAGGCATCAGCCGCGGCTGTCGGGTCAGCTGTTTGTGCAAAGGCCGCATGGCCACCCAGGCCAACCAGCAAAATTATCCCCAATGCCCAACCAAAAACGCGCTTCATCCGTAATATCCTGAAAAACCAACCGTTCCGCTCAATCGGCCCGGCTAGCCCTCCTGATATAAGGCCAACTCAATAAGATCAAGATAAACAAACCAGAGAGTTTTGTTTGATTACACAGTTAGCCTAGTTTTTTAACTGAATTAACCGAAACAAACCCATGGGCCGCATGGATTGTATGGTCGCTGATTTAAGGTCAGTTTCCGCGAACATGTGGTTCAAATGAAAGTCCGGGTGCCAGCCCAGCAGCGAGGAAGCCGGCGCCATCGCGCGTTCAACCCACCATACCGGGCCACGCTCAGCGGCAAAATGATTAACAAATAAAATTGTACCACCCGGGCGCACCACGCGCTTTAACTCTGCTACCAGCGCCTGCGGGTTCGGCACTACGCTGGCCACAAACATCGCCACGGCAATATCAAACTGGCCAGCCTCAAAGCTGGTCGCCTGCGCGTCCATCTCCAGCAGCGCTTCAATATTGCCCAAATTTGAATCCGCCACCCGGCCACGCGCCTGGCGCAGCATGTCAGCGGATAAATCAATCCCGGTTACGCGCTTTTGTGGCGCATAGAGCGGCAAAGCCAGGCCAGTGCCCACGCCAACTTCCAGCACTTTCACGCCCGGCGCTGCGTTTACCGCCAACACGGCGGCGCGACGGGCGTGGCCGGAAACCAGGCCAAAACCAGCATCATACAGCCCGGCCCAGCGCCGGTAGGCGGTGCGCACCGCATCGGCGTCCAGTGGTCGCTTCGGCCCGGTAGCGCGCGAGCTTAAGGAACCGACATTGAGTGTTTCAGCCGCCGTTCCGTAAATTTCAGACATACAAAACCCTTGATCGTCACAAAATTGCAACCAGACCTTGGCCTAGAACAGGGTGCCAAGGCAATGGGCAAACGCATTTTAAGCCTGTTAGGTTTGCCGCAGTTTCAAGCTTTTGAGAGCGCCTGTGCAATTAGTTTGACAAATTCCGCGGGGTTTTCAGGCACCTCGCCCTCCTGCAATTTGGCCAGATCCAACAGCAAATCCGCCTGTTTGCCCGGCTCCGCCTGGTTCGCCAGCGCCATAATCCAGCCATGCGCCGGGTTGATCTCCAACCGGGGTGCCGGGCCAAATACCGGCCGCCCCGCCCGGCGCATTAACCGCTGCATGGCCAAATCCGGCCCGGTTTTATCCGCAACCAGCATCGCCGGGCTGCCAGATAACCGCGAGGAGGCCACCACCGCTGAAACTTTGCTCCCCAGTGCGCTCGCCAGGGCAGCGCACAAAGCCGCAATATCCTCCGCCGGTTGTGCCGCCTCAAACAGGCTGCTGGCCTGGCTGGCGCTTTGCAGTTTTTTCTCCTTGTAAGTTTCCAACCGGGCTGGCCAAAACGCATCAATCGCGTCAGCCAGCAGCAGCACCTCATAGCCCTTGGTGGCAAAACCCTCCAACTGCGGCGAGGTTTTCAGCGCCGCCGCATCAGCCCCGGCCAGATAATATATCGCCTCCTGGTCCTCTGGCATCCGGGCAACATACTCATCAAGCGTGGTGGTCTCGTGACTGGTCGAGGCAAACCGCAACAAGCCCGCAATTTCAGCCGCGTGGCCGGTATCCTCATAAATGCCTTCCTTCAGAATAACCCCAAAATTCTCCTGGAACGGCTTAAACGTGTCAGCATCCTTGGCCTTGCTCTTCAACTCCGAGAGCACGCGATTCACCAGAGCCTTGCGAATTTTATCCAGCACCGGGGTGGATTGCAGAATTTCCCGGCTCACATTCAGTGGCAAATCCTCAGTATCAACAATCCCCACCACAAAGCTCAACCATGAGGGCAGCAGCTTCGCGTCATCGGTGATAAACATCCGCTTCACATGCAGCCGCACCTTGGAATCGCGGTTTTCCTCAACCGCCATGAAGGGCTTCATTGAAGGGATAAACAACAAGGCTGAAAATTCCAGCGTGCCCTCAGCGCGCCAATGAATCGTCGCCCAAGGCTCATCAAACATATGGCCCAAGTGCCGGTAAAATTCGGCATAATCCTGCGCCGTAATATCAGTCTTGGATTTACGCCAAAGTGCCGCACCTTCGGTAATGGCGGCAAACTTGCCATCTCGCTCCAGCTCAATCGGGATTGCGATATGGTCCGCCCATTTGCGGATCACATGCTCGATGCGCATTGTCTCTAAAAAATCATCGGCATCGGGCTTAATGTGCAAAATAATCGTGGTGCCGGCATCTTCACGCTCAGCCGGCTGCAGCGTGTATTGGCCCCGCCCGGCGGATTTCCACGCCCAGGCGTGGCCACTATCCACCTTACGGGAGATCACCTCCACCTCATCTGCCACCATGAATGCCGAATAAAACCCAACGCCGAACTGCCCGATCAAATTCGGCCGGTCTTCTGGCTTGGTCTCAGCCAGGGTAGCGGTAAAGGCTGAGGTGCCTGAGCGGGCGATGGTGCCCAGATGCTCGGCCAGCTCATCCTTGGACATGCCGGTGCCGGAATCGGCGATGGTGATGGTCTGCGCAAGTTTATCGACAGAGATTTTAATGGCTGGATTTTCCGGCAGCGCCAAAGCCTCATCAGAAAGCGCCATAAAGCGGCGGCGGTCAGTCGCATCGGCGGCGTTGGCCACCAGCTCGCGCAGAAAAATCTCACGATCAGAATAAAGCGAATGCACCACCAAATCGAGCAGACGGCCCACCTCAGCGCCAAATTCGCGGGTCTCCGGGGTGGCAGTCTCAGCGGTGGTCGTATCGGTCATTTAATAATCTCCCTGCAAACGAGCATGAGTTAAGCGCGGGCGAGAGAAACATCAAGAATGTGCCGCTTGCAATCCACTCCAAACACCCCAACACTTAACCCCATGTCCGGATTCTCACCCAGGGTGAAGGCTGTGCTTGGCCCCACCAATACCGGCAAGACCCATCTTGCGATCGAGCGGATGCTCGGCCATGCCTCAGGCATCATCGGTTTCCCGCTGCGGCTCCTGGCGCGGGAAAATTATGACCGTATGGTGCTGCGCAAGGGTGCCAAAAACGTCGCCCTCATCACCGGTGAGGAAAAAATTGTCCCGCCTGGGGCAAAATATTTCTCCTGCACCGTTGAGGCCATGCCGCTGGACCGGCGCGTTGAATTCCTAGCGGTGGATGAAATCCAGCTCTGCGCCGACCCTGACCGTGGCCATATTTTCACCGACCGTCTGCTGCACGCGCGCGGGCTGGTGGAAACCATGTTTTTGGGCGCCGAAACCATCAGGCGTTTGCTCAAACGCCTCATCCCCGATGCTGAAATTGAAACCCGCCCGCGCCTGTCAGAGCTTAGCTACGCAGGCCCGGCCAAATTATCCCGCCTGCCGCCGCGCTCTGCCATTGTCGCCTTCTCCAGCACCGAGGTTTACGCCATCGCCGAGGCCGTGCGGCGCCGGCGCGGTGGCTGTGCGGTGGTCATGGGCCGCCTCTCGCCGCGCACCCGCAACGCCCAGGTAGCGTTGTATCAGGCCAAGGAAGTTGATTTCCTGGTCGCCACCGATGCCATCGGCATGGGCCTCAACATGGATGTTGACCATGTCGGCTTTGCCGGGCTCTCCAAGTTTGACGGCCACCGCCCCCGCCTGCTGCAAGCCCCAGAAGTGGCACAAATCGCCGGGCGCGCCGGGCGCGGCATGCGCGATGGCACCTTTGGCGTTACCGCCAACTGCCCGCCACTGGCGGATGAATTGGTCAACGCCGTTGAGAGCCACGCTTTTGAGCCGTTGGAGCAATTATGCTGGCGCAATTCAGCCCTTGATTTCACTTCAACTGACACGCTGCTGGCCAGCCTGATGCAGCCCCCGCCGGCGTTCGGCCTGGTGCGCGGCCAGGACGCCACCGATGCCATGACCCTGGCCAGCCTCTCAATGGACCCTGACATCCGCAAAGCCGCGCAAGGCCGCATTGCCACCCGCATGCTGTGGGATGCCTGCCAGATCCCGGATTTTCGCAAGCTCGCCAATGACTGGCACGCCAAGCTGTGCGCCCGGGTGTTTTTGCATCTGCGCCATGACAAAACCCTGCCGGTAGACTGGATTGCCAACCAATTTGAAGGGCTGGACAAGACCGAAGGCGATATTGACACGTTAATGCAGCGTCTGGCCGACGTGCGCGTTTGGGCCTATATCACGGCCCGGGCGGATTGGATGAAAGATGCCATCCCCTGGCAAAACCGCGCCCGCGAGATCGAGGATAAAATCTCGGACACGCTGCACGAAAAACTGATGGCACGGTTTGTCGATAAACGGGCGGCACATTTAACCAGGCGGCTGGAGGCGAAAGAGACGGAAGACTTACTCTCAGTGGTATCAGCCCGCGGCGTGGTGCTGGTGGAAGGCCATGAAGTTGGCCGGATTGACGGCTTTCAGTTTCACCCCGACCCTGCCACCCAGGGCCAGGAGAAAAAACTGGTGCTGCGGGCGGCCAGGCGGGCGCTGGCACAGGAAATGCCCCGGCGGATTTTGCGGGCCGAGCTGGCGCAGGATGATGCCTTTAGCATCTCCCCCACCCAGCGCATTATCTGGGAGGGCGCTGAAATCGCCCGGCTGCGCAAAGGGGCAAGCATTATGCGCCCGGCGGTGGAAATGAACCCCAGTGAATTTATTGATGGTGCCGCGCGTGAACGTCTGCGGGTAAGGCTGGCGGCCTATATGGCTGCCAGTGTGGATGCCAAACTGGCCCCGCTGGCCGCTGTTATGGCAGCCCCACCGCCACCTTTGCGCGGTGTTATCCACCGGCTTGGCGAAGCGCTTGGCGTGTTGCCCGGTGAAATTGGCACACCGGCTGAAAAAGCCGCCCTCAAGCCGCTTGGCATTGTGGCGGGGCGCTTTGCCTTGTTTATGCCGGCATTATTAAAACCCAATGCCGCCGCCATGCGTGCGTTACTCTGGGCGCTGTGGAACGGCGTTGAAACACCACGTCTGCCACCTGCCGGGCTGGTGTCCATCCCGGCCTCCAGCAACCCGGATTTCGCCTTCATGATGGGCTGGCTGCCGGCTGGCCCTGTTATGCTGCGTCTGGACATTGCCGAAAAGCTCGGCGGCGAATTGCATTACCTTATCCGCAAGCAGCCGGTGGTGCTGCCCACCAATCTGGCGTCGCGCATGTCGCTAAAGCCGGAATCCCTTCCCGGCGTGCTGAATGTTCTGGGCCTGCGGATTATTCCCGCTGCCACCCTGGGGCCAAAATTCTTCGGCCCGCCCGCACCGCCGTTGCTGGCGCGGCGCAAACATGTGGCGGTGAAACCCGCCGCACCGCCACCTCCACCGCCGGAGCCATTACCCGATAGCCCATTCGCAGCCCTGGCGGCTTTAAGGCGTACCGCCTCCTGATGCCAGAGGATGAGGATAAAGCCTGGCAGCGGCTGGATAAATTCCTGTTCTTCGCGCGCTTCTGCAAAAGCCGGGCGGTTGCGGGTGAGTTGATCGAGACCGGCGCAGTGCGCATCAACCGGCAACCCACCGTCAAACCCCACGCCAAATTGCGCCCCAACGACATCATCACCCTGCCGCTCCCCGCCAGGGTGGTGGTGGTCAAGGTGCTGGCTTTGAGCACCCGCCGCGGCCCCGCCGTCACCGCCCGATTGCTATATGAGGAACTGGTGTAACCCTTGCGCAAATTCACATCCATGCGCATATCCGGCTTAAATCGTCGATTTTTTAGGAGTGATTGATGACCTACGTGGTCACCGAAAATTGCATCAAGTGTAAGTTCATGGATTGCGTGGAAGTCTGCCCGGTGGACTGCTTCTATGTTGGCGAAAACATGCTGGTCATCCACCCTGATGAATGCATCGACTGCGGCGTATGCGAACCTGAATGCCCGGCCGAAGCCATTTTACCGGACAGCGACAACCGTGCCACCGCCTGGATTGAACGCAACCGCGATCTGGCGAAATCCTGGCCGAATATCACCCGCAAGGGCACGCCGCCGGATGATGCCGATGAGTGGAAAGACAAACCCGGCAAAGAGGCGATGCTGTCGCTCAAACCCGGCCAGCCATAGCTGTCCCTCCATTGAGCGCTTGATGACCCAGGTCGAGCGTGACGTAACCCGGTTTTTGTGATACATGGCACTTCCGTGAACCGGGTGAACGCACCCGGTGGTTGTATCGGGGGCCCGGATGAGCAAGTCAGAGAAGGTTGGAAAAAAGTCTGCCGCTGCCGCTGCGGTAAAGCCTGCTGCCAAAGCTACCCTACCCGCCAAGTTGAAAGTTACCAAACCCGTACCAATAAAGGCCGCGCCCGTTAAGGCCGCGCCCGCCAAAGCCGCTGCCAAAACGCCCCCTAAACCTGAACCAAAAGCAGTAAAACCATTGCCCTCTCAAGTTAAGCCAAAACCAGAACCCAAAGCGGCGGTCAAACCTGCCGCCGTCAAACCGGTCCTTGCCACACCTGCCAAGGCCACCGCTAAACCCGCTGAAAAGCCAGCCACCAAAGCCGCCGCTAAACCGGCTGAAAAACCAGCCCCAAAAGCTACGGCCAAACCTGAGGCGAAGTCTGAGCCTAAATCTGCGCCCAAGTCTGAGCCAAAGTCTGAGCCAAAGTCTGCCGCGAAGCCGGCCAAAGCCGCCGAGGCCGCAGCCCCCAAGCCGGTTGCCAAGCCGGCTCCTGAACCAGTGGCGAAGGCGCAAGCGCCGCGCCCGGCCCCGGCCCCCATCCCGGCCATGGCACCGCCAGCACCGCCACCGGCCCCGCCGACCTCACATTCAGGCGTTATCTCCGGCCCGATGCGCCCGATGGCCCCACCCCGCGCGATGGCCAAAGCTGAAATCTTCGTCGATGGCGACTATGTGGTGTACCCCACCCATGGCGTCGGCAAAGTTGAGCGCATCGCCACCGAGGAGATCGCCGGCCATACGCTCGAGCTTATTCACATCACCTTCGATGAAAACCGCATGAAGCTGCGGGTGCCAACCAACAAGGCCCGCACCGCTGGCTTGCGCAAACTCGCCTCCGCCAAGCAATTCTCTGACGTCCTCGCCACGCTGAAAGGCCGCGCCCGCATCAAGCGCACCATGTGGTCACGCCGCGCCCAGGAATATGAAGCCAAAATCAACTCGGGCGACCCGCAGGCCATTGCCGAAGTGGTGCGTGATTTGCATCGCAACGCCGGCCAGCCCGACCAGTCATTCTCCGAGCGTCAAATCTATGAATCAGCACTTGACCGCCTGGCCGCCGAATATGGCGCCTTGGAGAAGCTAGACAAAGCCACCGCCATCGAACGCCTGATCGCGCATTTAAAATCCGAGTAAGGATGAAAAAGCAATCAGGGGGACATGCCCCCTGATTTTTCCCCCTTACCGGCTGTTGCGCTGGCCAAACAGCTGCAGCAGGAACAAGAACAAGTTGATGAAGTTTAAATATAGCGTCAGCGCGTCATAAACGCTGCGCTTGCCAGCCATATCAACGCCGTAGGCACCGCCATATTGCAAATAACTGGTTTTAATCCGCTGGGTGTCATAGGCGGTGAGACCCGTGAAGATCAGCACGCCCAGGATGCTCACGGCAAACTGGATCGCCGCCGAATGCAGGAACATATTCACCAATGACGCAATGATAATACCAATCAGCCCCATCATCAAAAAGCTGCCAAACTTGGTCAGGTCAGTTTTGGTAACGTACCCGAACAGACTGGTCCCGGCAAAAGTGCCCGCGGTTACAAAAAACACCGAGGCGATGGAGGTTTGGGTATAGACGATGAAAATATTCGTAAGGCTGGCGCCCATCGCCGCGCAAAACGCCCAGAATAAAATCTGCGCTGTTTGGGTAGAGAGCTTATTTACGCCAAAGCTAAGCACCATCACAAACACCATCGGCGAGAAGATCGCGGCGTAGGCCAGCAATGTGGGCCGGTACACCATGCTACCATCGGCGGCTTGCACCAGCGGGTAGAAGGCATTCATGGCGGAAGTGTGGGAAATAGCGAGCGCAATAATGCCGGTGAGCAGGAGGCCGGAGGCCATCCAGTTATACACGCGCAGCATATAACTACGCAGACCTTGGTCGAGCATCGCCGAGCCGGTGTCAGCGCGGTAACCAGCCTGGGCGGTGCGGTAGGAGTTGCCGTCAGGATTGAAAGCCATGGAGACTGAATTCCTTTATA
>JAQNCT010000102.1 GCA_029077825.1 Acidocella sp.
ATAAACCAGCCGTTTCAGACAATATTTTTGGGTAAACCCTGGCATGTCACCAGCCCGATGCTGGCTGACCCGCCGCACCAGATCAGCCGTAACGCCGATGTATAAAGTGCCCTGGGGCTTGTTGGTCATAATGTAAACCCAACCGCCTTTGGCCATTTGAGCATCCCAAATAGTAGTTGCTCGCCTACGCGAGCATGACGAGGTTAGGCTATGCGGACACGCCCTGGAATACAACCTTGGACTGTATGTTTCTCGTCACCCTCGCGCCGTCCACTCTCTGTCGCGCCCCCCACCGTCATGCGCGCCACCCCTCACCGTCATGCTCGCGCAGGCGAGCATCCTCTTCCCCCCGCCCAAACAAAAATGGCCGGACCCTAAGGTCCGGCCATCTTCATCAAGCGTGAGAAGTTAAAGCCTTAGAACAGCAAACCAGCTTCGAGGGTGCCAACAAACTGACCACGGCCAGCGTTCGTGCCAAAACCATTTTGATTGCCATACGGATCGGTATTGTTGAGCAGGTAAACGTAACCAGCGTTGGCACGAGCGAACAAGTCTTTGTACTGCCAGGTCGGAGAAACCGCGAAGCCGATGGCCTCGGAATTTGGCACCGAGAACTGAGAGTAGTCGTCAATTGAGCCGGTATGTTCTGTATAATACTCAGCCCAACCGCCGATCGAGTAAGGCGACGTACCAAACGTGTAGGTGCCGAATAAAGCCACACCAAAGTCGGTGGTGCCGTTATAAATGCCAGCCTTGGTATTCTTTTTAGCATACTGGAACTGCACTTCCGGCACCAAATTCAGGTTGCCGTTGGTGTAGCTGTAATAGGCACCAATCATGTTGGAGTTAACATAAGCGTTGCCCGATCCAACCGTGCCACCGCTATACGCAAAAGCGTTCGCGCCGGTGGTGCCGAGATTGGCTTCACCATAAACGTTCAGCACATTGCTGCTGTTGAAGGTGTAGCTAACCAAACCCTGCAGAACATTGAACACGCCAGTGTCGAAGCCATCGCCGAAGGTCAAGGTCGCGCTGATCGGGCCGGTGGTATAGGCGACGCTAACGCCGCGGCTGTTGTTGTTTTGCACGTAGAACAACGCGGTCGTCAGCTGCGAGGGGTTGCTCCAGTCAACGCCAGATTCATAACCTTCAAGCGAGCCAAGCTGACCAGCCGAAATCGTCAGCCCAGGAATCGCGGTGGGGGCGAGCGTGAGGTAACCCAAGTAAAGCGGGCCGGTCACGAAGGTGGTGATGGAGGTCTGCCCCGGATGGCTGTTCGAGGCCCCTGGCGTAATTGTGCCGTTGGAACCAACCTCAATGGTGAATTGCAATTGACCGTCGGTCTTCTGCAGTTCAACCAAACCATTGGCGATGTTCGCGCCGTTGCTGACACCGCCACCGACCGGGTTCACATAATACCCATAACCATCCACGCCACCCGAAAGCTGCAGCGCGCCCAGCGGGCCGCCATCAATCTGGATCGCCGTGGGGCCGCTCATGGCCTGGGCCGCATTGAGGGCCAAGAGAGAGGACGCGGCCACAAAGCCCAGTCCGAGAAGTTGACGACGTATAGTGATCATTCTGCCTCCTAATTGCGCAGTTAAAAAACGTAGATGCCTAAACCCTGTTCAGATGCTTAACAAACTTTGAGATAAATCGTCAGTTTGCCACATATAACAACATCATTTTCGCAATCTACATGCCAAGTTGCGCCCTAGGCCAGCCCCAACCGTGCCAATTGTTGCTTTGCGTAAATGCTGTGGCGGAAATGACACAAAACTGTGACATGCTGGCAATATTTTACCATAATGCCGCAGATACAGCGCTTTGCAACGTGTTTGTTTATAAATTCCCGGTCGGCCCGAGGCCGTTTTTCATCGCCGTAGCGGCCAAAAAGCCAAGGGCGCAGGCACCAACGCACAATGTAACGGAGGCTGCCACATAAATCATCGCCCGCCCGGCCTGGCCGGCTTTCATCAGGTCAATTGTCTGCAAACTAAACGATGAAAATGTGGTAAACCCACCGCACAAACCCACCATAACAAACACCCGCAGCTCATAAGGCACCGCAAACCGCAGCCCGTGGCTGGCCAGCACGCCAAAAAAGCTGATCACAAAGGAGCCAATGATGTTAATCAGCAAGGTGCCCCAGGGAAATTCCGGCCCGGTGAGAATCGCCATGCTATTGGCCACCCAAAACCGCGCCACACTGCCCAGCGCCCCACCGATGGCAACGTAGAGATAAATCATCAGGTCACGTTAACTCAGCCAACAGATTCAGTTGCGCGCTTTGCGGCTGCAAATGGTCGGTCAGCGCAATCGGGTAATCGCCGGTGAAACAGGCATCGCAAAACGCCGGGGCCTTATCGTCACGGCCCTTTTTACCAAGTGCTTGATACAGCCCTTCGATAGAAATAAACGCCAGGGAATCCACACCGATCAACTTCGCCATTTCCTCCACATTATTACGCGCTGCCAGCAATTTGCCGCGCTCGGGCGTGTCGATCCCATAAAAACAGGAATGGGTGGTCGGCGGCCCGGCGATGCGCATATGCACCTCCGCCGCACCGGCAGCGCGCACCATTTCCACAATTTTCTGGCTGGTGGTGCCGCGCACAATGGAATCATCAACCAGCACCACCCGTTTGCCTGCTAAAATGGCACGGTTTGCTGAATGTTTCAGCCGCA
>JAQNCT010000008.1 GCA_029077825.1 Acidocella sp.
GTGCCGACAAAGAGGATGCTGGTAAGCAGGCCGTTATTGCGCGGATAAAAGAATATGCCGCCATTGCGATGGTCAATCTCCCAAAGCTGACGACGCGGATGTAATTATTCGGGTTCCCCGCCGGATAGGCGGCTGAGAGATCCAGGTACAGAGAACCTCCGACACTGGTGAGGACGCATCTTACTACTCTGTCAACACCACGTCTTAAGACAGGCTAACTCTCGGTTGTTGCGTGGTCCCGCAACCAGTTTTACTTGCCATACAAGAACAGACACCGAACCGTCCGTACCGTTACGGGCGGTTTTTTTTGTGTCTGCGCCTAATGCTAGAGCGTTTTCCTATCTGAATGAATCGGAAGTGATTCCCAAAACGGCTTTGATCTGATTCAAGATGTGTGCTGGCGAAGGAGGCCGGCATACATGGCGAAAGCGATTTCCCTTGATCTTCGGCTGCGTGTCTGTGCTGCCATATCGGAAGGTCTTTCGTGCCGCGAGGCGGCGGCACGTTTCAAGGTCAGCGCGTCCAGCGCGATCCGCTGGCAGGCGCAGATGAGAGCCTCTGGTGACATTGCGCCGTTGCGTAACGGCGGTGATCGTAAGTCCGGCCGGATTGAGGCGGAAGCGGAGTTCATTCTTCGCCAAGTCGAGGAGCGCCGCGATATCACGCTGGCTGAACTGCAGGAAAAACTCGCGGCGCACGGAACCCGGGTCGGCATCGGGACACTTTGGCGGTTCTTCGACCTCCGCAAAATCACATATAAAAAAAGACAGCGCATGCGGCCGAGCAGCAACGCGCCGACGTAGCGGCTGCACGCGATAAATGGGTGGCCGATCAGCCTCTCCTGAACCCCGAGAAGCTGGTGTTTATCGACGAGACCGGCATCACAACCAAGATGGCCCGGCTGCGCGGCAGAGCTCCAAGGGGTAAGCGCTGCATCGCCGCAGTTCCTCACGGCCACTGGATGACGACAACCTTCACCGCAGGTCTGCGCCTGGGCAAACTATCCGCGCCGATGGTGCTGGACGGTCCCATGGATGGTGAGCACTTCCTGGCCTATGTCGAGCAGTTCCTGGTTCCCGAGCTGACGCCAGGCGATATCGTTGTCATGGACAATTTGCCAGCACACAAAATTACCGGCGTGCGCAGCGCCATCGAGGCCGGCGGCGCCCACCTGCTCTATCTCCCGCCATACTCCCCAGACTTCAATCCTATCGAGATGGCCTTCTCAAAATTCAAAGCTCTCATCAGAGCCTCAGAACCAAGAACCCTCGAAGACCTCAGGAAAGCCGCCGCCAACGCAATTGAAAAATTCATCCCAACCGAATGCAAAAATTTCTTCGCCAAAGCAGGCTATCAGTCAATTTGATCGGAAACTGCTCTAGGATTCAAGCCAGGGCGCCGCGGATCTCAACGCGAAGCTCGCCGGCGGGTGCGCAACTGTCCATCATCCGGCTGACATGAGAGGTAGCGCTATACGCGCCTAGATATGCCGGCCACTTCACACGCCCGGCGCTCGCTCACCTCAAAAGTATTTTAGGCATGAACAACAGCATCCTGCTTGGCCCAGGCGTCACCATTTTTTTTCGGCGATATCTTTCAATATCGCGTTGTCCAGCATCGCCGCGGCCAAAACCCTCTTTAGCTTGCCGTTCTCATCCTACAGAGTCGTCAAAATCCCAATACTCTGCTCTTCCGAAAATCCACAGCCCATCATAAGCCCGTCTCCTTGAGACAGATTCTACACAAAACTAGCTACATTTCAGGGGAGCAGGTCACATGCATTATATCGTAGGGTGTGAAGCAACATTATTGGGGTAGCCAGCCCATCCCCCCCCGAAAAGCTCTGATATTGCGCAGCCTTATAGAGCGCCAATATGATCTAGATGACAAACTTAGCCAGCCACCAAACCGCCAGCCTTAACACCGCCGCGATTGCCAGTTTTGCAGGTGATATTCCTGGGCTTGCCGGCGATTTACGCTCTGACCATGCAGGTGAGGCCGGGGCCGTGGCCATTTATATTGGTATTTTGGCGGTTTGCCGTGACCCAGAAATCAGGCAATTTGCAACTGCGCATCTGGCAACCGAGAGAGAGCATCTGGCGCACATGGAGGCACTATTGCAACCTGCCCAACGCAGCCTTCTGCTACCTATCTGGCGTGTTGCGGGCTGGCTTACCGGCGCACTCCCTGCCCTTGTCAGCTCACGCGCTGTTTACGCCACCATTGATGCGGTAGAAACTTTTGTTGACCAACATTACGAAGACCAAGTGCGTAAACTACCATCTGATGGCCCAGGTGGCGTCTTACGCTCATTGCTTGTGGCGTGCCAGGCAGATGAAGTTCACCACCGCGATGAAGCCCGGGGCGCCCGGCCAGGTAGCGATGGAATATTGCTGCGTAGTTGGCAATGGCTGGTAGAAGCTGGCAGTGCGTTGGCGGTATCAGCAGCAAGGCGTATTTAATGGCTGAGCGTGCCAAAGTTTTTTTTGATGGCGGGTGCCCGGTATGCACGCGTGAGATAAATTATTATCGAAACCGCGCGGGTGCGAATAATTTTGAGTGGGTGGATGTTACAATAGCAGATGAAAACAAGCTCGGTGTAGGGCTTACCCGCGCAGACGCACTGGCAAAACTGCATGTTCAACGAGCAGATGGCACTTATGCAATAGGGGCCGCAGCATTTGCTGAAATTTGGCAGGGTCTGCCAAAATTTCGCTGGTTGGGCAAGTTGCTAACAATATCGCCGATTGGTTTTTTTGCCGATATTGGCTACGCATTATTTTTACGTATCCGTAAACTATGGCGGTAATATTTCGGGGCCAAGCCTGCAGCGTTGCGAAGCAAAATCCAGTTACTGTCACAATAGTAATTCCGCTAAATTCCTGAAGAGACAATACATTGAATGATTTTAAAACTAGGCATATTGAGCGTTATCGCCATTTAACTGGAACAGTAATGCCGGCTCTCGCAAAAGACACTGACTATAACTGGCCAGTTCGAAACGACCATTGTTTTCAGAGGATAATTCTTGATACTGTGTGCGATGGCGTTTGGTATTCATATATTGCACCACCAGCACATAAAAACCTAACCCTGGAACAAGCGGTGCGCGCTGTTGAATTATGCGGGGGGATTATCGCTGGGCGGATTGATCTTACAAAGCTCAACAAGCAATCACTCATCTGGCGGTCTGAGTACCGGCTTACAAAAACCCCTAAATTACCAACAAAAACCAGAACTGTTTTACTATGACACGCATCGCTAAAGTAGAATTACGTGGCCTGCATATCGCAGCGTCAATCGGCACATATCAGCCACATGATGTTGTGCCTGAGGCGCATATATTGGATTTAACGTTAATAATAACACCAGAGCTTGTACATATTGCCGCAGATGATATGGCCAGCGTCTTTGATTATGACCCATTGATTGCGCAAATTGATGTTATCTCACGCAGCCAAAAATTCGAAACCCAGGAATATCTGGTGTCATTATTTATACAGGCTTGTTCAAACTATCACCAAATCATCGCTTTGGAAATTAGCCTTAGGAAGCAACCTGTCCTGGCAGGAACAGGCTCACTGGGTATCAGCCTTTCACTCGGTGCTGATGATTTGGCCAGGATGCGACAAATTCAAAAATAAAACTGGGTAAAATTATTTATAAACCTCACGCCGGTCTGAAAATTTTCGAACGCGTTTGCGCCAAGCCCGGTAGCTACCTGGCTTGAGCTTGCTTCGCATAAGCGCTTTTACCGCGTCTGGGCTTAAGCCATGAACCGATTGGATACTTGCAAAACTAACAGAATCACTCAATGCCATTTCAATCACTTCATTGATAACAGCATCATCCAACAAATGTTTGGGCATAGCTTCGTTTTGGCCTTGGTGTGGGGTAAGTGGTATTGAGCTGGTCCTGATTGATCGAACAGTTTGGCGGCATGGTTAAGCTATTCCCTGGATGCATTTACGCCGCCAGTTTGTTATTCAGCATTGCGGAGGCTAGCCCCCCCGCAATGCTGGAATTACTATTTCATAGTACGCCTCGTCCGGGGGGCGGCCGTCAAGCGCCGAATGCGGCCTGACGGCGTTTATAAACGCCGGACCGATTGAGCCCCACCAGCGCGCATTGGCGGACCACCGAGAGACTAGGATGGGACGGCACGATCATCGCCCGCCGGTCGCCCAAGCTCATCGATTAAGCCCTTTGGCCAAAAAATTCCGCTCCACCACCAGTTGCCCGATCACGGCGTGCAGCCGGTCAACCTCCGCCGGACTGCACGCCGCCACAGTTTCAGACTTGCCCGAAAAAGCTCGACCTTCTCGTCACGGAAATAGCTTATAATCCTGTCCCATTTTCCGGGGCCAGTTTAGTCGCTGCGTGCCGTAATATTGCCATGGTGCTGCGGTTAAATACTTAAAATACACAAGTTGCTGCGAAAACTTTGTTTGAACAGACATTAAAAAGGCTAAGTTCACCATGAATAAGAAAGCTGCGGGATTAATTGGCGTTATTGCTGGCCTGGCATCAATGGGCACGGCGGAGGCGTTGCCAAACCCAGATTATCTAGCACACGAGACAATGCAGGTTTCATCCTACAAAGATTTACTAAAGCCAATCCCGAATGCGGTTGAGCAGCTTAAGGCGCATGATGCGATGTTAGCAGCACAACAAGCAAAAACCGGCACGGTGATTTTAGCCCAATATGACGGCCAGAATGACCACCATCATCATCATCATCATGAGCAATATAACCCGCCCTATTACGCGCCACCACCGCCACCACCGCCGGTTTACCATCACCACCACCATCATCACCATGGAGCTGTGATTTTTGTGCCGGGCCTGGGTTATATTAATGCAAACTAAGCAGATATATTTTGCTTATGTGGTTAGTTATTATCAATTGCGGCCATTGAAAACCTAATCATCATTTGCTTTTTCAGGCGTTTCTTTTTCCTTGGCGCGTGCGGCGCCAAGGATGTGCCGGTAAGTGCCGTCAAACACTGTATTGGTGGCTGATAGCCAGGTTGAATCCTTCGCCAATGTTGCGCGGCTGGCGTGGATGCGCCGGCTTTGTAATTCACGCTCTGATGCTTCGGCTTCATCCATGGGCACCAAAGTGAATGGCTGGTCGAGACCCATCGGAACAATTTGCATAAATGGCTCACCAGGGCGAAAAATATGGGTGCAACCCTCAGGCGGGGATTTGAACACCACAAATGAGATAATTGGCCACCAGTTGGTGCGCAATGTGGCGGGCACTGCAACCGGCACATCATGCGCGCGGCTGGTGTAAAAACGCGGGTGCGGTTCTGTGCGCAGCGCCATGGACTCTGGCACCTGCAAATCAAGCAGCAGCTGATAAGTGTAATAAATATCACCAAAGTTACGAAAGGGCGGCCATTGCCTGCCAGCTGAGGGGCTGGGACCGAAATCTCCATCTAAAACAAGTTTGCCGCCACGGGTGGTTACATGCAGCTCATGATCATGCGGGTAAAACAGCTCAATACCGCATTGCGCGCCCTCAATAAATGGGAGGCAATGCCAGGGTTGTTCAAGCGCGCCATTTTGGCGAGGTTCTTTGTTGCCGGTCCACCCCGGAACCTCAACCCTGGCCTGGCGCGGCGCTAAACGTGGCTCAAACAGCCGGTATTTGATGATGTTCATAGCATTCCTTCGTGGCACTGTGCGCAAGTTTCAACAGATGTGGATGAAAAAGCAACTTAGATGAAAAACAGAAACTTAGGGCGTTTCTAGCGCACTCTGGGGTTAAAATTTGCTGCTCGGCTGCTGGGGGTTTGATGGCCATATGCAGATTATGATTTCCAAAAAAAGCTTAATTGATACTTTTAATTGGTTTTGACCAAGACCAAAGACAGGGGTGGGAATTGAGAGCCTAATTGAAAAAATAGTTGAGCGATTTCAGTTGGTTGTAACTGTGTTGGTTTACCACAACTTACGGAGTCACAATGGCCTCAGGCATCATTCAGCGTGAATTTTGTGCGATATTGAATGGGGGTAATTCCAATCTGCCTTACAAACACGCGGCGCATGGTTTCGGCTGTTGCGAAACCCGACATCATAGCGATAGCTTTAACTTCTTTGTCGGTCGTTTCCAGCAGCGCGCATGCGTGACGAAGCTTGGTATCAGCTATGTAGTTTCCAAGCGTCATGTTGGTTTGGTCTTTGAACAAACGTAGCAAGGTTCGTTCGCTGACGCGGGCTTCCTTCGCCAGGTCGGCAATTTTTATATTTTCTTGCAAATGCGTGCTAATCCAGGTTTTTACCCGCGCTATTGGCAAGGGTTCTTCCTCTTGGGCTTTTAGGTGCATGCTGAACTGCGATTGCCCGCCGGCTCGCTTGGCGTGAAGCACCATGAATCGGGCAATATCATGTGCCAAAGAGCGACCGAAATCCAGCTCGATAATCCTCAGCGCCAGGTCCATACCAGCGGTCATTCCGGCAGCCGTAATTATTTTGTCGCTTTCAATAAAAATTGGATCAGAAACAACTGTTACCATGGGAAATTCCCGCGCTAGTTGCTGCGCATAAAACCAATGCGTTGTTACACGCCTGCCGTCGGCCAAGCCTGAAGCCGCTAGCAAAAAGGCTCCTGTGCAGATTGAACCTACACGCGGAGCCGTCTCCCCTTTGGCGCGCAGCCAATTGATAAGGGCAGCATTGTTGGCCTCTGCTGGCGCAGCCGGGCCGCCCGCAACTAACAAGAGGTCAAAATTTTCTGGAGCATTTGCGAAACTGTGCGTAGGTTCAAACTTCCCCCACCCACCTGCCAGACTTACCGGTTGACCATCCGTTGAGACAGTAAGTAGCCGGTAACACTCCGTGCCAGAGATGTGGTTGGCAAGCGAGAAGCATTCCAAAGGGCCAGTAATATCAATTGCAGCGGCACCGTCAAATACCAACATGGCTAAAGTTAGCATTTGGATCTCATATAAATTTTCTCTCTGAAACAGTTAGCAAACAGGCTGCCGAGGCATTACAACAAGCTTTGCACGGCGCAAATACCAGAGCATGCTGGCCAACTTTGCGCAGGCAGATTGTGAGCAGGCGAACTGGGCCTCGCATATGATTTGGCATGGCAAAGGGACCCTATTTTGGGGGTTATCGGTGTTCAATCGTGCCCCCCCTGAGGTCTCGCGTCCCCAATTTCATACCCCGCCAGCATTTCCAGCACTTTTACCATGCCGGAATGGTCCCAGGCTTTGCCGCCATTGGCACTGGCTGCGTTGAACAGCTCCTGCGCGGTGGCGGTGTTGGGCAGGCTGATGCCTAGAGTGCGGGCACCGGTGAGGGCGAGGTTGAGGTCTTTTTGGTGCAGCTCAATGCGAAAACCAGGCGTGAAATTACGGTTGATCATGCGTTCACCATGCACTTCAAGGATGCGCGAGTTGGCGAAGCCGCCCATCAGTGCCTGGCGCACGCGGGCGGGGTCGGCCCCGGCTTTGGAGGCGAACAATAGGGCTTCGCCGACAGCTTCGATGGTGAGTGCCACAATGATCTGGTTGGCAACCTTGGTGGTTTGGCCATCACCATTGCCGCCGACGAGGGTGATGTTTTTGCCCATCAATTCAAACAAGGGTTTTACTTTTGCGAAGCTGGATTCCGAGCCGCCGACCATGATGGTGAGCGATGCGGCTTTGGCGCCGACCTCACCGCCGGAGACCGGAGCGTCAAGATACTCACACCCGAGGGCGTTGATTTTGGCTGCGAAAACTTTGGTCTCGATTGGGGAGATTGAGCTCATATCGACCACGATTTTACCAGCGCTGAGACCCTCAGCGACGCCGTGTTCGCCGAACAATGCAGCGGCAACATGGGGGGTGTCTGGTACCATCAAGAACATAATGTCGGATTGTTCGGCCACGGCGCGGCTGTGCGGGCACAGGGTGGCACCTTGGTCGATGAGCGCTTGCGGGGTTTTACCATTGGCGTAGAGGAATAATTTATGCCCGCCGGCGATAAGATGCGCTGCCATGGGCGTGCCCATAATGCCGAGGCCGATGAAGCCGAGATTGCTCATGTTGGGGTTCCTTAAAGTGTGATGTGGTGGGCCGCGAGCCATCCGAGGCCCGCCTGCGTGGTGGATTTTGGTTTATATTCACAACCGATCCAGCCGGCGTAGCCGAGCGTATCGAGTTTTTTGAAGAGATAGTGATAATTGATTTCGCCGGTGCCAGGCTCATGGCGGCCTGGGTTGTCAGCGAGTTGGATATGGCCGATGGCGGCGAGATTGGTCTCAATGGTGCGGCTGAGATTGCCCTCCATGATTTGCGCATGGTAAATATCATATTGCAGTTTGAGATTGGGTGCCGAGACTTCATTGATGATGGCGAGCGCCTGGGCTGAGCGGTTGACGAAAAAGCCTGGAATGTCTTGGGTGTTTACCGGCTCCAGCAATAAAATCAGCCCGGCTTTTTGGAGGGCCGCAGCAGCGAAGCCGAGATTTTCAACCAAGGTAGTGTGGGCGATGGTGGCGTTTTCAGGCGCTACGATGCCTGCGAGGCAGTTGAGTTGCGGGCAGTTGAGGGCCTGCGCGTAGCTGATGGCTTTGGCCACACCTTCGCGAAATTCACTGATGCGCTCAGGCGCGCAGGCAATGCCGCGCTCGCCTCCCGCCCAGTTGCCAGCGGGGAGATTGTGCAAAACCAAACTGAGGTGGTTGGCTTGCAAAGCAGCGTGGATGGTGACTGGTTCATGGTCATACGGGAATAAAAATTCGACCGCTTTGAAGCCGGCTTGCGCGGCGGCGGCGAAGCGTTCGAGAAACGGCAGTTCGGTGAACAGCATTGTCAGATTGGCGGCGAATTTCGGCATGGTTTATCCCTGGGTGGCTGATACTATGGTAGGTGGGGATAAACCAAAATCGCGTCAGGGTGAAATTCGGTGTTAGCGGCGGGAATCCTCGAGGATCATGTCAGCGGCTTTTTCCCCGACCATAATAGCGGGCGCATTGGTGTTGCCTGACGGGATGGTGGGCATGATGGAGGCATCGGCCACGCGCAGGTTGCGGATGCCGCGCACCCGCAGGCGGGGGTCAACCACTGACATGTCATCGATGCCCATTTTGCAGGTGCCAACCGGGTGATAGATGGTGGTGGAAGTGTTGCGGATGGCTTTGAGCAATTGTGCGTCGGTTTGTACCTGTGGTCCGGGTACCAGCTCGCTTTTGACGTAATTTGATAGCGGTGGGGTTGCGGCAAGGCGGCGGGATAGTTTGATGCCCGCGATGATGGTTTTCTGGTCAGTATCGGTGGCGAGGTAATTGGGGTGGATAGCCGGCTGGGTGCGTGGGTCTGGTGAGGTGAATTTCAGCCAGCCGCGGCTTTCGGGGCGCAGCTGGCAGACCGAGGCGGTGAAGGCGGCGTAGCGGTGCAGGCCTTTGCCGGGGGCGTCAGTGGACAGGGGCTGGATGTGGAATTGAATGTCCGGCCTGGTGAGGTCAGGGCTGGTGCGGGCGAAGATGCACACTTGGCTCACACCCATCGCCATCGGGCCGCTGCGATTGAAAATATATTGCAGACCGATGCGGGCTTTGAGGAACGGGTTGTTCACCTCATTATTGAGGGTGGGCACGGTGCTGGCGTAAATCGCGCGGGCTTGTAAATGATCCTGCAAGTTAGCGCCGACGCCGGGGAGGTTTTTGGTAATTTCGATGCCTGCTTGTGCAAGATCCTCAGCCGGGCCAATGCCGGAGAGGGCCAGCAAATGCGGTGAGTGGATAGCACCGGCGGCGAGAATGACTTCACCTGCGGCATGGGCGGTGAATTTTTGGCCATTGACTTCATAAGCGATGCCGGTGGCGGTATGGTCCGCGATGATGATGCGTTTGACCAGCGCGTTGGTGATAATGCGCAAGTTCGGGCGGTTTTTAATCGGGCGCAGGTAGCCAACGGCGGCACTGCAGCGTAGGCCATTGCGGGCGGTAAGTTGGAAATAGCCAGCCCCTTCCTGGGTGGCACCGTTGAAGTCATCATTGGGGGGGATTTGCAAAGTGCTGGCGGCTTCGATGTAGGCATCGCAAATGTTACGGCGGGCGCGAATGTCTGATACCGCGAGCGGGCCGCCGGAGCCATGGTACTGGCTGGGGCCGCGCTCCTGGTCCTCGGCGCGTTTAAATAGCGGCAGCACATCGGCGTAGCTCCAGCCGGTGCAGCCGAGGCTGGCCCAATGGTCGTAGTCTTCGGCCTGGCCACGGATATAAAGCAAGCCGTTGATTGAGCTGGAGCCGCCCAGCACGCGGCCGCGCGGCCAGTCCAGGCTGCGGCCGTTTAAGCCTGGGTCTGGTTCGGTGTGGAGGCACCAGTCAGTTTTGGGGTTGTGCATGGTTTTGAAGTAGCCAACCGGGATGTGAATCCAGGGGTAGGTGTCCTTCGGCCCCGCTTCAAGCAGCAGAACTTTGTTGGCGGGGTCGGCGGAGAGGCGGTTTGCGAGAACGCATCCCGCCGACCCGGCACCAACGATGATGTAGTCATAAGTCTCAGCCGGCAGCATTAATCGGCGGCCCCGCTGAAGACCGGCACGGTGTTGAGCTTGGCGTCGTTGGCATCGACTTTGGGGTTGGGAATCCGCATGGCGGTGACGGAGACGAAGCTAATGATACCCACCACGCCGATGTAGGCAACGATATACCAGGGCTTGCCACCGTCATAGCCCAGCAAAAGGGTGGCGATGATGGGGGTGAGGCCGCTGGCGAAGATGCCGGAGAATTGGTACGCAAACGAAACGCCTGAATAACGCACCCTGGCATCGAACTGGGTGGCGAACAGCGAGGATTCGGTTGCGTAAACCATCGGGTAAATGAACGACAATGGGATGATGATAGCGACCCAGACCAGACCTGGCGTGGTGCGGCCGTAGGTTTCCATGATATAAAACGATACGCCCGTGGCGATGGCAACCAGCAGCGAGCCCATACCGAACATGCGCTTGAGACCGACGCGGTCGGCGTAGGCACCGTAAATGAAGATCATCGGGATCATCAGAGCCGAGGCGAGAATAACGCCGTTGAGCGCAAAGCCGCGGCTGAGGTGCAATGTGCCGGTGACATAGGCAAAAATGAACACACCGAAGATGTTGAAGCACGCACCTTCAATGTAGCGCGCACCCAAAGTGAGAATGACCTCCATCGGGTAGAGTTTGAACATCATGGCGGCGGGAACGGCGGCTTCGCGCTTGGTTTCCTTTACCGCCTGGAATTCTGGTGTTTCGCTGATGCGCAGGCGGATAAACAGGCCGACGGCGACCAGCAAGGCGCTGAGCATGAAGGCGGCGCGCCAGCCCCAAAGCAGGAACTGATCATTTGGCAGCAGGTTGAACAAAGCGACGGCACCAGCGCTGGTCATCAGCCCGGCGGGCACGCCGACCTGCGGGAAGCTGCCGTAAAAGCTGCGGTGCCCCTTGGGGGCGTGCTCGATGGCCATAACCACCGCGCCACCCCATTCGCCGCCGATGCCAATGCCCTGGAAGATGCGCAGCAGCAGCAACAAAATGGGAGCCGCGACGCCGATGGTGCCATAGCCCGGCAGGCAGCCGATAAGGAAGGTGGCGACACCCATGATCAACAAGGTGAGAATTAGAACGGTTTTGCGGCCGATGCGGTCACCGAAATGGCCAAAGATGAGCCCGCCAACCGGACGGGCGATGAAGCCGATGGCAAAGGTGGTGTAGGAGAGCAAAGTGCCGATCAGCGGGCTGAAGTTCGGAAAGAAGATATGATTCAGCACAATCGAGGCGACCACCCCGTAGAGAAAAAAATCATACCATTCGATGGTGGTGCCGATGGCGCTGGCGAGCGCGATGCGACGGATGCGCTTGGCTTCACTTTCACTGAGGCGATTGGGTTGCATGACGAGACCTTTCCTTACCTATTGACTTGTTATCATTCTCATTCAACGAGAATTATTTCCCCTGTGGTGGGGTTTGAGTGAAAAAAAACATATCAGCTATTGTGAGAATGTATAGATAGGACATATCAATAATTGAGATTTTATCGATCATTTATTGAAGCAAAAGCCCGAAATGCGCAGATTTCATAGGGTGCGCTGCAACATAATATCAAATTTTAGTATATAAATTCTTGGCTGGTGAGAAGACTTGCTTGGTCGGCAATTTTATATTATGGCTGCCATCCATAGAGCGCGGTCTGAGCGGTCCGGCTCTGGCGTCTTGAATGCGCTTTGCGGCGGATGGTTTACCAAAGGGAGAGAAATCCGATGAAAATGACGACTGAAGAAGCGTTTGTGAAAGTGTTGCAGCGGCATGGAATTGAGCATGCATTTGGCATTATCGGGTCGGCCTTTATGCCGATTTCCGATTTATTTCCCCAAGCCGGAATTACCTTCTGGGATGTGGCTCATGAGACCAACGGCGGGTTGATCTGCGATGGCTATACGCGCTCGACCGGCAAGATTGCGATGGCGATTGCCCAGAACGGCCCCGGCGTGACCGGCTTTGTGACGGCGATTAAAACGGCGTACTGGAACCATACGCCAATGCTGCTGGTGACGCCGCAGGCGGCGAACCGCACCATTGGGCAGGGCGGATTCCAGGAAGTTGAGCAGATGGCGCTGTTCCGCGACATGGTGTGCTACCAGGAAGAGGTGCGCGATGCCTCACGCGTGGCGGAGGTTTTGAACCGGGTGATTTTGAAGGCCAAGCGGCTTTCAGCGCCGGCGCAAATTAATATCCCACGTGATTATTGGACCCAGGTGATCGACGTGCCGATGCCGGCGATTGTGGAGTTTGAGCGTCCTTCTGGTGGGGCCCTGGCGATTTCGGAAGCAGCCAAATTATTATCAGAAGCGAAATTTCCGGTGATTCTCTCAGGTGCGGGCGTGGTGCTGGCTGACGCGATCCCGGCCTTGGCCGCGCTGGCCGAGCGGCTGGATGCGCCGGTGTGCAACAACTACCAGCATAATGATAGCTTTACCGGCAGCCACCGGCTGGCGGTGGGGCCGCTTGGGTATAATGGCTCAAAGGCGGCGATGGAGCTGGTGGCCAAGGCTGATGTGGTGCTGGCGCTCGGCACCCGGCTGAACCCGTTTTCCACATTGCCTGGCTACGGTATTGATTACTGGCCAAAAGCGGCGAAGATTATTCAGGTGGATATCAACGCTGACCGGATTGGCCTGACCAAGCCGGTGAGTGTGGGCATTTGCGGTGACGCCAAAATGGTGGCGGAAAGCCTGCTGGCGCAGTTGACCCCAAGCGCTGGCGATGCCGGACGCGAAGAACGCAAGGGGCTGATTCATCAGACCAAATCAGCCTGGTTGCAAACACTCTCCAGCATGGACCATGAACAGGATGATGAAGGCACCAGCTGGAACCATGATGCGCGTGAGCGTGACAAGGACCGTATGTCACCACGCCAGGCCTGGCGGGCGATTCAGGCAGGTTTGCCGCGTGATGCCATTTTATCAAGCGACATTGGCAATAACTGCGCCATTGGGAATGCTTACCCGATGTTTGAGCAAAGCCGGAAATATTTGGCGCCTGGGTTGTTTGGCCCTTGCGGCTACGGGTTCCCGGCAATTATTGGCGCGAAAATTGGTAACCCGGATGTGCCTTGCATCGGCTTTGCCGGGGACGGCGCGTTTGGTATTTCAATGAGTGAAATGAGCTCGATTGGGCGCGAGGAATGGCCGGGCATTACCATGGTGATTTTCCGCAATTACCAATGGGGTGCTGAGAAGCGCAACACGACGCTGTGGTATGATAATAACTTTGTGGGAACCGAGCTTGACCCGCATTTGAGCTACGCCAAAGTGGCTGAGGGTTGTGGCTTGCGCGGCGTGCAGGTGCGCACGCAAGCCGAGTTGACAGCGGCGTTGCGGGAATCTTGCGAATTGCAAAAGCAACGGGTGACCACCTTTATTGAAGTGGTTCTCAACCAGGAACTTGGCGAGCCGTTCCGCCGCGACGCCATGAAGAAGCCCGTGGTTGTGGCTGGCATTGATCGGGCCGATATGCGGCCGCAGGTAGTGGGATAGACTAAGATTGGCATGACGAAGCTGGGGCGAGCGTAAGGCTCCAGCTTTGTTATTTTATTGCTCAGTGAGTGTGGTTCGACGCAATTGTCAAAATTCTAAAAAATTGATAGCGTGTTTCGTGTAAGGTAAGTATTTTAATGAAGCCGTCTGAAGCCAGCTTTGATTCGACTGAGGTTAAATCCGCCGTTGAGCCGGATGACCGGTTGAAGGTAAATGTGTTTCAGCGCTCGTTTGCGGTGCTGGAATATGTGGTGCGGGCGGGGCATCCGGTAGCACCTTCAGATATTGCTGAGCATTTGCATTTGCCGAAGCCGACAGTGTACCGGATGATTGAAAGTTTTGAAGCGCAGGGATTTTTGCGCCGGCAATTCGCGTCGCGCCGGATTGGTATTGGCCCGCGGTTGGCGGATTTTGGCTTTGATGTGGTGCGGGCCTCGATTCAGCATGCGCCGCGCCGGTCAATTTTAAACGCTCTGGTCGCCGAGGTTGGTGAGACCTGCAATATTGGAACACTTGAAGGCAATGAGATTGTGTATCTTGACCGCGTGGAGGCCAAACATTGGCCGCTGCGCTTGAATTTTCATATTGGCTCACGGGTGCCGCTGCATTGCACCGCTATTGGGAAATTGTTTTTGGCGCATCTGCCCGCCAACCAAAGTGAGAAATTATTATCGACGCTGGATATGTCCCCGCTGACGTCGCATACGATTGTGGACAAAGCGGTGCTTGAGAGCGAATTGCGCGCGATTGCGGCGGATGGGCTGTCGGTGGATCGGGAAGAATATACCATCGGTGTGGTTTGTGTGGCGGCGCCAATTTTCAACGTAAAGGGTGAGATTCAGGCCGGTGTTGCAATTCAGGCACCGGCGGCCCGGATGTCAGTTGCGGATGCCGAGCGGCACCGTGAGGCGTTACTGCAGGCTGCAAAAGACATAGGGGCAAGCTTCATGCTGAAGTGAGCGCTTAAAAATTTAAGGGGAAAGTTCATGAATAAAATACTGGCCGGAAAACCGGCACAATGGCGAGCGGCTTAAAATGATGGCGGACGTGCCAGCAGAAATGGCGTATTTATGCCCGCCTTCGCTGTTGCTGCGGGCCCGGGCGATGGGCCGGTTGGCGGTGGCGGTGGCGGGCGCAAATGCGGCGCATGTGCTGGAATCTGTTGGCTGGGCGCGTGATTTTGGGTTGATAGAGCCAATACTGGTTGGCGATAAAGACTGGATTTTGCGGCATATGGCGGCGTATGAGCGCCAGCTTGCCGGTGTGCGGATTGTTGCTGCCGATGACGAGGAAGATGCAGCGCGGCTGGCGGTGAACCTGGTGCACGATGGTGAGGCCAAATTGCTGATGAAAGGCCATTTGCATACGGATGTGTTGATGCGGGCGGCGTTGCAGCCAGAAGTTGGTTTGCGAACCGGGCAGCGCTTAAGCCACGTGTTTGCAATGATCTGGCCGGGCGCACCGGGCTATTTGCTGATAACCGATGCTGCTTTGAATGTAGCACCGAACCCAGCCACTATGTTACATATTGTGCGGCACGCGGTGCGGGTGGCGCGCGTATTGGAAATGACAGACCCAAAGATTGCGATGCTCTCGGCGACTGAGGAGCGCAGCGCTGCGATGGCGTCGTCAATGGCGGCGGGTGCGTTTGCCGATGAGTTTCAGGCTGAGGCGGTAGCATTGGGTTGCGCCATTACCGGGCCGCTGGCGCTGGATGTGGCAATTTCCAAGCATGCAGCAAAAATAAAAGGATTGCAGCATGACAGCGTAGCCGGCGCGGCAAATATATTGGTGGTGCCAAATATTGAGACCGGCAATGCGTTGTTTAAAATGCTGGTGCATTTGAAGCACGCAACGGCGATGGGTGTGGTGCTGGGTGCCAGCGTCCCGATTATTTTGAATTCGCGGGCAGACCCGGCCGAGGCCAAGCTGGCCTCGATTGCGTTGGCGCGGCTGGCAGCGGAGATAACGTAAGTTTTTTAATGAAGCGGGCGAAACCGCAATGGGAGGGAACAAATGGATCAAATGGCAGCCATAGATATGCAAAGCAAGGAAGCCGAAGTAATTGCGCCGATCGTGGCGCGAGCGCGGGCCGCCAT
Organism: Acidocella sp.; assembly: GCA_029077825.1. GTDB lineage: Bacteria > Pseudomonadota > Alphaproteobacteria > Acetobacterales > Acetobacteraceae > Acidocella. Next base: position 16,112 of record JAQNCT010000008.1, read on the forward strand.
GCAGCAGATCGCAAATTATGATCAGGCGCGGACTGATGAGTTGGTGATTGCGCTGGCGTGGTCATTGTATCAGCCTGAGCAGGCAGAGCGGTTAGCGAAACTGGCGGTACAGGATACCGGGCTTGGGAATGTTGGTGACAAAATCATCAAGAATCAGCGTAAGACATTTGGGACGTTGCGTGATTTGTTGCGGGCAAAATCGGTTGGGGTGATTGAGGAGAATGCAGCACTCGGGCTGGTGAAATTTGCCAAGCCGATTGGTGTGGTTGCGGCAGTGACACCTTCGACCAACCCTTCGGCAACACCGGTGAACAAGGCGATGATGGCGTTGAAGGGGCGGAATGCAATTATTATTGCGCCGTCACCAGCGGGAAGCGAGACGACCTCGCAAACCGTGGACGCGATGCGGGCGGAGCTCAAGCGAATTGGAGCACCGGAAGATTTGGTACAGATTTTACCGCCACCGCCTTCGAAGGCTTTAACAGAAGCGCTGATGAAGGCTGCGGATTTGGTGGTGGTAACAGGTTCACAGGATAATGTGCGGCGCGCTGCCATGAGCGGAACCCCAGCGATTGGCGTGGGGGCCGGGAATGTGCCGGTGATGATTGACGAGACCGCTGATTTTGATGACGCGGCGGAGAAAATTCTGGCCTCCAAGACATTTGATAATTCCACGTCATGTTCTTCAGAAAATGCGGTGGTGATTGTTGATGCTGGGTATGACCAGGCCATTGCCGCGTTGGAAAAAGTGGGCGGTTATATGTGCACCGGTGAGGAGGCTAAGCGCATTGAGACAATTCTCTGGCAAAAAGGCAATTTGAATCGGCATTTGATCGCCAAAGACCCGGCTATTTTGGCGGAAGCGTTTGGTTTGCCGCAAGCAGCGGCGAATGCGAAGTTTTTTATGGTGCCGGAGCGTGGTTATGGCAAGGCACATCCGTTTTCGGGTGAAAAATTATCACTGGTTCTGGCGGTGTACCGCGCCAAGGATTTTGATGATGGACGTGATATCATCAAGCATATTCTGGATTATCAGGGACGGGGACATTCCTGTGGCATTCACACGCGCGATTTAAACCGGGCGTGGGTGATGGCTGAGACGCTGGATGTGGTGCGGGTTTTGGTGAATTTTGCACATACGTTTGGCAACGGTGGTGGGTTCAACAGCGGCTTGAATTTCACGCTCAGCATGGGCTGTGGTTCGTGGCAGAAAAATTCGATCAGCGAAAACCTCAGCTACAAGCATTTTTTAAACATCACTCATCTGGTGAAACCGATCCCCGAGGATAAGCCGGCGGAAGCGGATTTGTTTGGCAATTATTGGGCAAAGTACGGCAAATGATATTAAATGAAGGTGATGCAAAAAAACTGGTGCTGGCTCCGGCGGGTATTGGTATGCTGCAAGGCGAAATATGCGCAACAGCTGCTCAAGCAGCGGCAGCAGTGACGCGGTTGGGACGTTGCGTGATCAAGGCACAGGTGCCTGCCGGCAAGCGCGGCAAGGCGGGCGGGATCAAGCTGGTGTCTACCGCTGCCGAAGCTGAAAAAGTAGCGGCGGATATTTTGGCGATGCGGATTGGCGATTATGCCGTGCAGGGTTTACTGGTGGAGCAATGTGCTGCGATTGCCAAGGAATATTACGCGGCGGTTTTGCACGCGCCGGTCGAGCGCGCCACGCTGATTTTGTTTTCAGCCGAAGGCGGAATGGATATTGAGGAATTGGCCGCGACCAAGCCGGATGCGATTCGGCGATTTATTGTGCGCATGCCGGGTTCCTTTTCTGCTGAAGACGCGATGTCAATGTTGGCAGGATTGGACGTTGATATTGCAGGAATCAGTGATTTACTGGTTAAATTGTATAAGCGCTACCGACAGACTGATGCCGAACTGATTGAGATTAATCCTTTGGCTGTGCTGGAAGATGGCAGGCTTTTAGCACTTGACTGTAAGTTCATTCTCGATGATGCGGCAACATATCGCCAAAGCGAATTGGCGGCAGCGGCGGCTTCCGAGGAGCCGACAGTTTTGGAAGCGAAGGGTGCCGCGCAAGGCCTTAAGTTTATTGAGCTACCCGGCAATGTTGGAATTTTGGCAAATGGTGCCGGGTTGACGATGACAACCATGGATGTGGTGCAGCATTTAGGGGGCAAGCCTGCGAACTTCATGGAAATTGGCGGTGATGCCTATACCAAAGGCGAGGCGGCTTTGGCGCTGGTGTTGGCCAACCCGCATGTGAAAAGCCTGGTGGTGAACTTCTGCGGTGCCTTTGCCAGAACTGACGTGATGGCGAAAGGTGTTGCCGATGCATGGAAGGTTTTGCAGCCTGATGTTCCGGTATTTTTCTCGGTGCATGGCACGGGTGAAGATGAAGCTGTGGCATTGATCGAGAAGGAATTTGGTGTGACGCCATTTGATTTTATGGAAGACGCCGTGCAAGCGGCGATTGCGGTGACAAAATGAGCGATTTTCCGATTATCCGCCGCACTGACCGGGTGCTGGTGCAAGGCATGACTGGCGGCCAGGGCACTTTCTGGACCGAGAAGATGATTGAATGTGGCACCAGCGTTATGGGTGGCGTTAACCCCAAGCGGGCGGGGAGTTCACATTTGGGATTGCCGATATTCGGCTCAGTGGCTGAGGCTGTTAAAACTGAGCGGGTTGATGTCTCGTTGATGTTTATTCCACCGACATTGGCGAAAGATGCGGCGTTAGATGCGATTACCGCGGGCGTGCGTGGGATTGTGATTTTGACCGAGCATATTCCATCGCATGACGTGCTGGAAATTTTTGCAGCAGCGGCCCATCATGGTACTAAAATTGTGGGGCCAAATACCGCCGGGCTGGTAACGCCAGGGGCCGCGTTTGCCGGGATTATGCCAGGGCATAACAGCAATATTTTTAAGCCGGGCCGGACAGGCGTGATTTCACGCAGCGGCAGCCTGGGGACTTTGATTTGTTTGAATCTGACGCGTGCTGGGTTTGGGCAGTCAAGTTTTATCGGCATTGGTGGTGATCCGATGATTGGGACTACCACGAAGGATGCGTTGGTGGCGCTGGACCATGACCCGAATACCGATGCGGTGGTGCTGGTGGGTGAAATTGGCGGTGGCATGGAGGAAGAGGCGGCGCGTTATGCTGCCACCATGCACAAGCCCATTGTAGCCTTTATCGCTGGGCGGGCGGCCCCACCAGGCAAACGAATGGGGCATGCGGGCGCGATTACCGCCGGCGATGCCGGCAGCTATGCTGGTAAGCGCAAAGCGCTGGAAGATGCCGGCGTAATTGTTGTCGATACACCGCGCGATATCGCCACGGCGTTGGCGCACGCGACGAAGAGGAAGGGTGCCTATAACACAGCGTAAAATTGCGCAAATCAGGAGGATAAAAAATGCAAACGTCCAACAATCAAAGAGTACCCGCAACAGCCGCGGCGCGGTTGGAGCGACTACCTGTTACGTGGCTGACCTGGCGAATTGTGCTGCTGGCGGGTCTGGCCTGGTTTACCGAGGCGCTCAGCATTGGGTCTCTCGGTGCTTCATTGCCGGCATTGAAAGCCACGATGGGGCTGACACCGAGCGATGTGGGGTTGCTGGTAGCCGCGCAGACTTTGGGCGTGGTGATCGGGCTGGTCCCGGCAGGGCGGCTTGCTGATAAATTTGGCCGTAAGCGGGTGCTGATTGGCGGGATTATCGGCTACAGTAGTTTTACGTTCCTGTGTGGATTTGCGACTGGTTATCACAGCTTGCTTTTCATCCGGTTTTTGGCCGGTGTAGGCATGGGCTCGATCTTTCCGCTGCCCTATGCGATTGTTTGCGAGTTTGTGCGAAAAAATCATCGGACCATGTTTAACGGTTTCATGGACGCTTGCCTGTCAGTTGGGTATTTACTAGCGCCTTTACTAGGGTTTTTGGTGTTCCCACATTTCAGTGCGGATGTTTCATGGCGGGTGTTTTTTATGCTCGCGGCGGCGCCGATTTTCTACGTCTGGTTCATCTATAAATATCTGCCGGAATCACCGCGTTGGCTGGAACGCAATGGCCGAGGCGCTGAGGCGGATGCGATTTTGACAGAGATGGAACGTGGCGCTGAGAAGAAGCTGGGTCATGCTCTACCGCCATTGGCTGAAGTGCCGGTTGTTGCGACAAGTTCGGCTTCGTTGCAGGCAATCGCAGGGGTATTGGGGCCACGCTTGATTGGCCGGACGGTTGCGCGTTGTATTTCCGCAACCGGCGTATTTTTTATGTTCTACGTGGTGATGAGCTACATGCCCACGATTTTTGTGGCCAGTGGCTATAAGTTCGCAACATCATTGTTATTTACGGCAATTATTATTGGTACATCGATACCTGGCAAGTTGCTGAATGGCTGGTTTGGCGAGAAGTTCGGCAGGCGTGCCGCTTATGTCGTGTTCATGGGCATTGCCGGCGCTGGCGCTTTGCTGTTCGCGGTGGCGGGCTCGGTATTTGGCGCGGTTGGATTTGCCTGCATAATGTCATTCTTTGGGCTTGGGGCATTCCCAAGTCTTAAAATGTCAATGGCGGAGCAATATCCAATGGCGTTGCGGACCACGGGTGCCGCGACCATTGAATCGGTGGCGCGACTTTTTGGTGGTGTGGTGGGGTCCTACTCGTTGCCACTGCTATTACATAGCTATGGCGTGGGTGTGAGTTTTGCGATTATCGCTGTGGTCGCGTTTGTTGGGGTGGCAACTGAGCTGACCTCTACAATTGAAACCAAAGGCAAAACACTTGAAGAGTTGGAAGTTGAAGTTCAAAAAATGGCAGTACCGTATGGGCAGCCGGCCCGTTCGGATGCCTAAGGGCTGATTAAACTGTGAATGAGGCCGGGTTTTTCGAATGAGGAACCCGGCCTTTTTTTATGAGATGGTGCGGCCGCCATCGACATAGAGAATTTGCCCGGTCAGGAATTGAGCGCCGGGGGCTAGTAAAAACACCGTAGCAGCAAGCAGGTCATCGGGTGTGCCGAAGCGTTGCATGGGTATTTTTGCCAGCGCGTTGTTGCGGGTGGTAGGGTCGTCGATGATTTGAGCGGCCAGGGGGGTGGGTGTCACCGCAGGCCCTATGGCGTTGACCCGAACGCCCGCCGCAGCCCATTCCAGGGCCAGGACGCGGGTTACATGGGCAGCGCCTGCTTTGCTGGCGGCGTAGGCAGCGTAGTTGGGGTTGGCCACGCTGCTGGAGACCGAGGTGATGGTGATGATGCTGCCGGATTTCTGCGGCACCATCAACGCACCGGCGGCGCGTGCCAGTTGGAAGCTGCCGGTGAGGTTGATGTCGATGGAATTTTGCCAGTCCTGGTCGCCCAAGCTTAACGCCGGGCCGACACGGTAGATACCGCTGGCGTTGACCAAGCCATCGAGACGGCCCCAAATGTTAGCAGTGTGCTGGCAAGCGGCCTCGCATGAGGCGCGTTGTGTGACGTTGAGCCCGATGGCCAGCGACTGGCCACCATTGTTCGATAGAGTTTCAGCGCAATCCGAAGCTTTTGCGGAATCGAGGTCGGCGATGGCAACATTGGCGCCGCGCTTTGAGAGTTCCGCAGCGATAGGCCAGCCCAGGCCGCCTGCGCCACCTGCGACCAGGATATTTTGTCCGGCGATGGAAAATAATGGGTCGGGGCGAAATGACATTGTTGCCTCCTGAGGTTTTAAGTGGCCCGTTTGGTGGCCTTTGATGACGTGAGGGTGTCCTGAATTTTAGCCGCGGCGTCGCGCAGGTGCGGGATGTGTTGCAACCCTTGCTGGAGTGGCATGCGGGCCACCGGTGCCGACACCGCGATGGCCGCGACGACGGTGCCGTTGTCAGTGTGGATTGGCACGGCGACGCACACAACGCCGGCCAGAAACTCCTGGTTATCAGTCGAGATTCCAGTTTTGCGAATGTTATCGAGTTCGCGCATGAGGGCGGCAGGGTCGGTGATGGTGTTGGCGGTATAAGGGTGCAGCGGGCGGGTGCTCAAAAGGCGCCGCCGGGTTTCGGCTGGCATGTAGCTGAGAAAAAGTTTGCCCATGGAGGTGCAATGCAATGGCACGCGCGAGCCGGCTTCGAAGCGCAGGCCGAAGGGCCAGGCGGCCTCGACACGGTCAAGATAGACCAGGTCGTTGCCGGAGATGACGCCAAAGTTGCAGGTTTCGCGGAGAGCTTCCGAAAGGTCGCGCAAAATGGCCTGGCGGGGCGCGGAACGCACCGCAGCGGAGAGCAGTCCCAGGCTTAAATTGGTGAGACGCTCGCCGGGGCCGTAGCGGCGGCTGCCGGGTTCGCGGATGAGCAGGCCCTCGGTAACAAGCGTGTGGACGATGCGGTGTGCCGTGGGCTGGGGAATGTCAAGCAACACGCTAAGGTCGAGAATGCTGAGGGGGCGTTGGGCTTTGGCGACAGCTTCGAGAAAACCAAAAGCCTTCATCGAGGGGGCGGCGGTTGTTTTACTCTCAGATTCGATAGTGATTTCCGCAGCTGTTCTGGAGGTTTCTTTCATTTTTTGGTCACTTTCGGTCGCGGATATGAATTATCAGAATATGGATAATGATTACTTGCAATATGGATTTTAATTTGGCAAGTTTTGATCACTAAGCAAAAAAATCGAGGAAGCCTTTGAAAAAAGTCCTGGTTGCTAATCGAGGGGAAATTGCGCTTCGCATTATTCGCGCCTGCCGGAAGCTTGGGCTGGAGAGTGTGGCGGTTTATTCAGATGCCGATGAGAATGCCGCGCATATATGGGCGGCAGACCGGGCGGTGCGGATAGGCCCCCCGGCGGCGGCGAAAAGTTATTTAGATACCAGAATTATTCTGGAAGTTGCGAAAGCGACGGGGTGTGATGCGCTGCATCCGGGCTATGGATTTTTATCGGAGCGCGCGGCGTTTGCGGCGGAATGCGCGGCGGAGGGGATGGTTTTTGTTGGGCCGTCGGCGGAAGCGATTTCACTGATGGGTGATAAGTCTGAAGCGCGGCGCTCGGCGATGAAATGCGGTGTGCCGGTTGTTCCAGGGTCTGACGATGCTTTTTCGGACGCTGAGGCGGCGGCGAAAGCAGCGCCGGGGATTGGGTTTCCGATATTATTGAAAGCGAAGGCTGGGGGCGGCGGACGCGGCATGCGGATTGCGCCTGACATGGCTGCGTTTCGCGCCGCTTTTGTGCAAGCCACCAGCGAGGCCGAGGCGGCGTTCGGCGATGGCGGGATTTATCTGGAGCGCTTCATTGGCCGGGTGCGGCATATTGAGGTGCAGGTGTTTGGTGACCATGCGGGGCGTGTGGTGCATCTGCTGGAGCGCGATTGTAGCGTGCAGCGGCGGCATCAGAAATTGGTGGAAGAAGGGCCTTCGCCAGTGTTGGATGAGGGGGTGCGGTCTGCGATTTGCGCGGCGGCGGTGAAGTTGGCGTCATCGATCAATTATGTTGGTGCTGGCACGGTTGAATTTATTTTTGATGTGGAGAGCCGGGAATTTTACTTCATTGAGATGAATACGCGGATACAGGTGGAGCATCCGGTGACGGAGATGCTGACCGGGACGGATTTGGTGGCAGAGCAATTATTGGTGGCGGCGGGTGAGCCGTTGTCGTTTCCAGAGACGCCGTTCAAGGCCAATGGTCATGCGATTGAGTTGCGAATTAATGCTGAGGACCCGGCGCGCGGGTTTATGCCAAGCCCGGGCATTTTCACGCAATGGCGGCCGCCGGAGATGCCGGGTGTTAGGTTTGATAGCCATGTTTACCGAGGTTATGAGATGCCGCCTTATTATGATTCGCTGTTGGGTAAGCTGATTGTGCATGCACCAGACCGGACGCAATGTATCGCGCGAGCGCTTGATGCTCTGGATTGCTTCAGGGTTGCTGGTGTGGCGACGACGCTGCCATTTTTGCGAAAACTGTTGACGACGCCGGATTTTATTGAATCGGCCATTCACACGCGCTGGGTTGAAACGGAATTTAATCATGCCGCCTAAAAACCGCCAGGTTGGAATTGTTGATGTAACGCTGCGCGATGCGCACCAATGCCTGTGGGCAACGCGGATGACCACCGCGATGATGCAGGGTATTGCACCGCGTTTGGATGATGCTGGATTTGAGGCGATTGATCTGGTGGGTGGCGCGGTATTTGACGTGGCGGTGCGGTATTTACGCGAGGACCCTTGGGAGCGGATGCGAATATTGTCGCAATGGGTGACCAAGACGCCGCTGATTATTCATACGCGTGGGCAAAGCCTGTTTACCTTTGAATTTTTTGCCGATGACGTGGTGGCGTTGGCGGCGGAGCGGTTTGCGGCGAATGGGATGCGTTACCACACACCATATGATGCGCTGAATGATATGCGGAACTTAGAAATTCCGGTGAAGGCGGCGAAGCTACACGGCATGTATGTGGTGGGTGGTTTGGTTTACACCTTCAGCCCGGTGCATACGGATGAGTATTATACCAAGAAGGCTAAAGAGCTTTTGGCCTTAGGCGTTGATGCGATATTTTTGAAGGACGCCAGCGGGCTGTTAACGCCCGAGCGGGTGGCGACATTGGTGCCGGCGGTGAAAGCGGTGATGGGCGGCAAGCCTTTGCAGATTCACACGCACTGCAATTCGGGTCTGGCACCTTATGTCGTGTTGCAGGCGGTTGAATACGGGGTCGATGTTGTCCATACCGCGACATCCACATTGGCCAATGGGGTTTCACATTCGCCAACTGAACGGGTGGTGCGGAACTTGCGCCGCCGGGGCTATGATGTACCAGTTGATCTGGCGCCGGTAGAAGACGTGGCTGAGTTGTTGGCCTATATTGCCGCCAAAGAAGGCAAGCCGGTTGGCACGCCAAATGAATATGATGATTTTCATTTTTTGCACCAATGTCCTGGTGGAATGGTATCTAACCTGGCGTATCAGCTCGAATCGATGGGGCTACGTGACCGGTTAGAGGAGATTCTCGAAGAAGCCTGGCACGTGCGGGAGGATTTGGGGTATCCGATTGTGGTCAGCCCGTTTGCGCAATATATTGTGACGCAATCAGTATTGAATGTTGTGGGGCGCGGGCAGGGGCGGGCGCGTTATGATAATGTGCCCGACGAAATAAGGCTGTATGTGCGCGGCGGGTATGGCGAGATTGCCGGGCCGATTGATGCGAATTTATACGATAAAATTACCAAGGGGGCGCCGCGGATCACTGAGCGGCCGGGCGCGCTGGTGCCACCCGCTTTACAAAAATTACGTGCGGCGCGGGGGCCGTTTAAATCAGATGATGATTTATTGCTGGCGGCGTTTTATGATGATGGTAATTATCGCGCGTTGAAGGATGCCGGGCCGATCAATACTGATTACCCGATTATGGCGACGCCCCTGGCGACGTTGATCAAAGAGATCAGCGAGCGGCCGGCGATTAAATATTTTCACTTCAAACAGGGCGTTGCGTGAAGCGATGACCAGTATAGCGAAAGAGGCTGAAATGACCCCAATTATTATTACCACGGCCATTACGGGCGCGATCCCTCGGAAGAAGGATAATCCGGCGCTGCCAGTTACGCCCGCGGAGCAGATTGAATCAACTCATGCGGCGTATGAGGCGGGTTCAGCGCTGGTGCATATTCATGTGCGGGATGAACAGGAAAACCCATCATCATCGCCGGAGTTGTTTGCTCAGGTACAGGAAGGGGTGCGAAAACATTGTCCGGGGATGATTATTCAGTTCTCCACTGGCGGGCGCGGGCGAGAAGCTTCCAAGCGGGGGGCTAGTTTGTATTTAAAGCCTGACATGGCGTCACTTACCACCGGGTCAGTTAATTTTCCAAATCAGATTTATGAGAATACGCCGGAGTTTATTGATGATCTGTGCAAGGAAATGTTGACCTATCACATCAAGCCGGAGATTGAGGTGTTTGATGCGGCGATGCTTTACAACGCGGTGAATTTGGCGAAGCGCGGCATGATTGCCGAGTCGCTTCATGTGCAGTTTGTGATGGGCGTGCCGAACGCAATGCCGGTACGGCGCAGTTTACTGGAATTTTTATTGAGCGAGTTAAAGGCAATTGCACCGAACGCAACGTGGTCAGCGCTGGGGATGGCCCGGCAGCAGTTGGAAGTGAATAAATGGTGCCTTGAATTGGGTGGCCATACACGCACCGGTTTTGAAGATAATCTGCGGATCAGCAAAGACCGTCTGGCTAGCAGCAATGCTGAGCTGGTGTCGCTGGTGGTGGCACAGGCTGCGGCTTATGGCCGCCGGCCGGCGACCCCGGCGGAGGCGCGTGAAATTCTTGGCCTGGCAGCATAGGGAGCGTTGATATGACACTGAGCTACAAGGATGTTGCTGATATCATCAAAATTATTGATGCCAGCCAATGTGATGAGGTGATCGTGGAGCTCGCGGATGTAAAAATTGTGGTGCGCCGTGGTGGTGGGGCAGCGCCTGCTGTTGTGAATGCGCCGGTGGCTGCGGCACGTCCAACAATGATGCCAGCGCCAGCGCCGGTGGCACCGCCGCCACAGGCTGCGCCAGTTGCGATATCCGCACAGGATAGTGATGGCAAGGTCATTGTGCGGGCGCCGATGACCGGTACCTTCTACCGTTCACCCTCGCCTAAGGACCCGCCGTTTGTTGAGGTCGGCAGCGTGGTGAAAGCGGGCGATGTTTTGTGCAGCATCGAGGTGATGAAATTATTTACCACGATCACGGCGGAAACCGGCGGGAAAATTACGCGGATTTTGCAAGATAATGCAGCGCTTGTGCAGTTTGACCAGCCTTTATTTGTCATTGAATTGCAGACTTAAGGTTGTGATTTTCGAAATTAATGTAAAAGATATAATTTTCTCTTTTCAAGAGAGTTCGTTTTGAAGTAGGTTTTATCCCACGACGGAGACGGCCAAGCCGCCTCTGCAGGGATGGCGAGTTGAAAGTTACTGACTGCGTTAATAATCAAAAGATCGGGGAACCAAGATGTCCGAGACAACTGAACAATCAATCTATGCGCAAGAGAACCTTTTGGCTCGTCTTGACCGTATTCCGTTTAATCGAAAAATATTTTTTCTGACGTGCCTTCTGGGCATTGTGTGGCTGCTGGAGGCATTTGATATTGGTATCATCGCGCCGGTGCTGTTCCTGGTGAAGTCCACCTGGAAGCTGGCACCTAGCCAGGTGGGTCTGGTCGCTAGTGCGGGGACGCTGGGAATTGTGATCGGCCTGTTGCCCGCCGGGCGGCTGGCGGACCGGTATGGCCGGAAGACAACCTTATTGGTGGGGATTGTCATTTTCAGTGTGGTGACATTTTTGGCCAGCTTTTCGCAGAACGTTGAGCAACTGGCGACCTGCCGGTTTTTTGCTGGGCTGGGTCAGGGGGCAGTGTTTCCGGTGCCGTATTTGCTGCTGTCAGAATTTGTTGGTAAAAAATGGCGTGGTACGGCGGTGGGCTTAGCCAATGCGATGCTGGGTTTTTCCTACGGGTTGAATACATTGATTGCGGCGTTGATCGTCGGCAAGGTTCCCGATGAGGAAGCTTGGCGGATACTGCTGATACTGGGTGGCTGCACGATATTCATTGTGCCGATACTGATTAAATTTCTGCCAGAATCACCACGGTTTTTGCTAAAAGCTGGGCGGATTGATGCGGTACGCACATTTGTTGAAGGGCTAGAAAATGTTAGTGGCCTCGCGCATGATGCGTCTCTGATTGATAAATCATCGTTGCAGGTGCTGGAAGCCACCGCGCACCGGCGCGTGTCACTGGGAGATTTCCTGAAGCCGCCGTATTTGGCCCGCTGCATCGTTTCATACGCATCCTTGCTGTCGCCGTTTATCGTGTTTTATGTGATTACGATTTACGGACCATCGATCATCGCGCGGATGGGTGCGACCAAGGCGGATGCGCTATATTATACATCGGCATTATTATTCTTCACCGTGATCACGACGGCGGCGGCGGGTCTGGCTGGTGATAAGATCAGCCGCCGGGCGGGGCTAACGGTGATCATGACGTTGGCCGGGTGTGGTGCGGTTGCGTTGGGGCAGACATTGTCGCAGGCCGGGACGATATTTGCGGCATTGGTGGTGTGGGGCTTGGTGTATGCGGCATTCCCGCTGGCCAAGCTTTATATGGCCGAGCAATTTCCCACCCGGCTGCGGGCCACGGGCTCGATGATTGGGGAGAGCATCACCAGGTTTTTGACCGGCGTGATTCTGGTTTATTATTTTCCGACATTGCAGGCCAATCTTTCATCAAGCACCTTGTTTGCTATTTTAGGGGTGCTTACGGTGGTCGCCATTGTGCCGATTGCACTGTTTGGCGTGCAAACATCGGGGCTTAGTGTTGAGCAAACCGGGACTGATATTACGAAACTGCATACGCAATCTTAGCATTATCCCGCAGCGTAGCGATGAGGAGTTGATGCTGGCTTTTCCAAGGCAGCATCAACCCCTCGTTGATTTTTTATGGCTGATGGCCGATAGCATCGGCTGATGTCTACCTCGCCGATCATTGTTGCCGTTGGTTTGGTCATGCTGTTTGTGGCAGGGCTCGCGCGCGGCTTTACCGGGTTTGGCATGGGCATCGTCGCGATACCGTTGCTCAGCTTGATGATGCCACCGACCGATGCGGTGGTAATTGTATTACTACTGCAGGTCTATGTCAGCCTGCTGAATTTTCGGACCTCGGTAAAGCTCTGTCATTGGCCATTGGTGAGCAAGCTGACGGTTGGATCAATTGTTGCGACACCGTTAGGGTCTTGGGCATTGTTATATATGTCGGCCAATATGTTGCGGCTTTGTATTGCGGTGATTGTATTTGCCACGGCGGTGACGTTGGCTGCCGGCTATCGGTTGAAAATGATTCCTTCGGGGTGGCAGGTTTTGGCGTTTGGCGTGGCATCGGGTGTATTGAATGGCTTGGCGGGAATGTCCGGTCCGCCGGTGGTGGCGTTTTTTTTGGCGGCCCCTTTGAGCGTGGCGGTGGCGCGGGCCTCGATGATTATGTTTTTTCTTATCAGTGCTGTTTTGGCGCTCCTTCCGTTGGCGATATTCGGGAAGTTTCACCTATGGAGTATGGCCGGTTCGCTCATGGGTTTGCCGGTGGTATTGCTGGGGTCGGTGGTTGGTACGAAGCTTTATTTGTCGAGCAACGGGGGGCATTTCAGATTTATCTCCATCGGCCTACTGGTACTAGCCGCGGTGTTGGCCGGCCTTAGAGCATTTGGCGGCTTTGTGGCCTGAATGTGCTAAAAAGCTGATTGACGCGCTCGGATGCGGCGCGGGTGATTAATGTGATCTGTGGCGGGACCAAAGCCGAATATGGCTTGCGCGATAATTTTAAGGCGGCTTTATAACGGTATATTTATTGCATGGTTAAAACATGGACATAGTGCATTCGCCGAAACACCGCGCTGAATTGATGAACGAAGCTTTACGCGATGATATCCGCTTGCTGGGGCGAATTTTGGGTGAGACCATCCGTGGTATTGAGGGCGCGGCGGTTTATCAGCAGATCGAAACGATCAGGCAATTGGCGGTGCGGTTTCATCGTGACCAGGACCGGGCGGCGCAGACCGAGTTGGAGGCGATTCTGGCCGGATTGTCAGATGGCGAGATCAACAAGGTCACCCGCGCCTTTGGGTATTTTTCCATTCTGGCGAATATTGCCGAGGATCATCATCATACCAGGCGCTGGCGGGCGCATCAGGTGGCGGGCTCGCCGCCGCGTGAGGGTAGTTTGGCGGCGGGGTTGGCGCTGGCCAGAGCGGTCGGCTTCGATGATGCGGCGTTGCAGGCGTTTTTCCGTAGCGCTTATATCGCGCCGGTACTGACCGCGCACCCGACCGAGGTGCAGCGCCGGAGTATTCTTAATAGTCTTGATGAAATTACGCGCTTATTGAACCGGCGTGACCGGGTTGAGGAGACCGCCGAAGAGCGCGCCGAGATGGACCAGGGCCTGCGGCGGCTGGTTCTCACTCTGTGGCAGACCCGGACATTGCGGACCAGTAAGCTCTCCGTGCTTGATGAGGTGGAGAATGCGCTGAGCTATTTCAGTGCCACATTTTTCACCGAAGTGCCTAAGCTTTATGCCGCTGTCGAGCGGGCAATCGGCGTCACGGACGAGACTCTGCCGGCGTTCTTGGAAATTGGCACCTGGATCGGTGGTGACCGCGATGGCAACCCGTTCGTGGACGCGATTGTGCTGAGCGAGACTCTGAACCGGCAATCGCAGCGGGCCATTGGGTTTTATATCGGCCAGGTGGCGAAGCTGCGGGCGGAGCTTTCAATTGCAGCCTTGCTGGCGGAAGTCACGCCTGAGCTTAAGGCGCTGGCGCTCGCCTCGCCTGACAAATCTGACCATCGGGCTGACGAACCCTACAGGCTGGCGCTGGCAACTATTGAAGCGCGGTTGGTGGCGACGCAAAGCCCGTCAAAGGCGGCGGCGGTGCCGTACGCAGCGCCGGAGGCATTCATGGCTGATCTCACGGTAATTGCGGATTCGTTGCTGAACCATGGCGCTGGGCTGCTGGCGCAGGGGAGGCTTGGCAATTTGCAGCGGGCCGCGCGGGTGTTTGGCTGGACGCTGGCGCCGCTCGATTTACGGCAGAACGCTGCTGTGCATGAGCAGACGATCGCGGAGATGTTGGAACGCGCCACACCTAGCACCCGGTATTTGCAAAAGGATGAAGCCGGCCGCTGTGAAATTCTGCTGCGGGAGCTGGCCACCAGCCGGCCTTTGGTGTCGCGCCATGTCACCTACGGTGCCGAGACAGCCAAGGAGCTGGCGATATTCGAAGCGGCGCGCGCGGCGCATTTGCGCTACGGGCTACGGGCAATCCGCACCATGATCATCTCCAAGACCGATGCTGTCTCAGATATGTTGGAGTTGGCGGTGTTGCTGAAGGAGGCAGGCATTTTACGGCCCGACGAGCAGGCGCTGGATGTCAACATCGTGCCGCTGTTCGAAACCATTGAGGATTTACGGGCAGCGGCGCGGATTATGGATGCGCTGTTCAGCCAGCCCTTGTACCGTGCGCTGCTGGCCCGGCGGGGTGATATCCAGGAGGTGATGCTTGGCTATTCCGACAGCAACAAGGATGGTGGGTTTTTAACCTCCGGCTGGGAATTGTACCGCGCTGAAGTTGGGCTGGTGGAGGTGTTTGCCAGGCACGGTGTGCGGCTGCGGCTGTTTCATGGCCGTGGCGGCTCGGTGGGGCGCGGCGGCGGGCCAAGCTATCAGGCCATTTTGGCGCAGCCGAAGGGCGCTGTGCAGGGGCAAATAAGGCTAACCGAGCAGGGTGAGGTGATTGCCGCAAAATATGGTAATGCTGAAGTTGGCAAGCGCAATCTTGAAGTTATGGTATCAGCCAGTCTGGTGGCGACCGCCGAGCCAGCCTTGGCCGAGCCGCTTTCGCCAAGCTTTATCAATACCATCACCGAACTTTCTGATGCGGCCTACGCGGCCTACCGTGGTCTGGTTTATGAGACGCCAGGGTTCGAGGATTATTTTTGGCAATCCACGGTGATTGCGGAAATTGCCAGCTTGAATCTCGGCAGCCGGCCGGCATCGCGCGCCAAGGGCCGTTCAATTGAAGATTTGCGGGCGATCCCCTGGGTATTTTCATGGGCGCAATGCCGGGTGATGCTGCCGGGCTGGTACGGGTTTGGCAGTGCTGTGGATGCGCTGCTGGCCAAGCATGGTGAGCGCGGCATGTGGCTGCTGCAGTCAATGTTCCAGGACTGGCCAGTATTTTCGACGATTTTGCTGAACATGGATATGGTGCTGGCGAAGGCGGACATGGGCATTGCGGTGCGCTATGCGGCGTTGGTGGAAGACGACGCGCTGCGGGAGCGGATTTTTCCGCGCATCAAGGCGGAGTATGAGCGCACCTGCGCCCATCTGCTGACCATCACCGGCCAGCGCGCCCTGTTGGACCGCAACCCGTTGCTGCGCCGTTCGATCGTGAACCGTTTTCCGTATCTGGACCCGCTGAACCATGTGCAGGTGGCGATGTTGCGCCGCTGCCGTGACCAGGCGGCGGATGGCCCCGGCGAAGTGAACGAAAGGCTTAGGCGCGGCGTGCATATTTCCATAAATAGTATTGCGGCGGCGCTGCGTAACAGCGGGTAAAAAACCTTACGGAAACAAACCGCGCATTTTTTTGGCGGCATAGACTTTCTCAACGCCGATCGCCATGGCGGCGGTGCGGTGGCTAATGCGCTCGCCGGTGACACGGGCCATCATCTGTTCAAAGGCACGGTCGAGAATTTGGGCGAGGCGGGTGTTCACCTCCGTCTCCTCCCAGAAAAACTGTTGTAAATCCTGCACCCATTCAAAATAGCTGACCACCACGCCGCCGGCGTTGCAAAGAATATCGGGCAGCACGAAAATTTCGCCGCACCGCTGTTCCAGCACCAAATCAGCTTCCGGGGTGGTTGGGCCGTTGGCGCCTTCGGCTAAAATACGGCAACGCAATTTTGCCGCCATCGCCGCGTCGATGACGCGCTCCAGTGCCGCGGGCACCAGAATATCGCAAGGCTGGGCCAGCAAGGCGGCGGGGTCGGAGGCGGCCTGGGTGGAAAAGCCTGCCAGCACCCCATGGCTGGCTGCATGCTGGAAAATTGCCTCCATCGGCAGGCCACCGGCATCATACAGGCATGCGGTGTGGTCGCTGATGCCGACGATTTTGACACCGCGGGCTACCAGCTCGGCAGCGGTGATGGCGCCGACATTGCCGAAGCCCTGCACGATGGCGGTGGCGCCATGCGGGTTCAGCCCGATTTTTTCGGCGGCGCGCATGGCGAGATGCACAACCCCCCGGCCGGTAGCCTCGCGCCGGCCAACGGTACCGCCGGCTGCCACCGGCTTGCCGGTGACGATTTCAGTGACGGTTTTGCCCTGATGGGCGGAGTAAGTGTCCATGAACCAGGCCATCACCTGCTCGTTGGTGCCCATGTCAGGGGCCATTACATCGGTATGCGGGCCGACGAAGGGGATCAGCTCTTGCATGTAGCGGCGCGATAATGCTTCCAGTTCGCGGCGCGAGAGGCTGTGCGGGTCCACCGTGATGCCGCCTTTGGCACCGCCGTAGGGCAAGCCCATCAGAGCGCATTTCCAGCTCATCCATACCGCCAGCGCGGCCACCTCGCCGATATCGACCGAGGCGGCAAAGCGGGTGCCGCCTTTGGTGGGGCCCAGGGTCAGGTGGTGCTGCACCCGGTAGCCCTGAAATACGGCGGTGGTGCCATCATCACGGTGGATCGGGCAGGAGACGGCGACGGCCCGTTTGGGGTAGAGCAGCCGGTCGCGCTCGTCGGCGGGAATGTTGAGATGGTCGGCGATGACCTGGAACTGCCGCCGTGCCATATCGAAAACCGGGCCGGTATAAATGCTCATCACATGCCTCCTGGGGTTTTATGGTTGGAGTCTGGCCCAGTAGGTGTGGGCGCTCGTGCGGCAGAAGGGAAGGAGGTTCCCCACGTCTAGCCAGTACGCTAAGGCATTGGGACAACCGGGCAGCAGTGGATCATGATTAAATTTCCCTTTGAAAACCTCAGTGATTGCATTTTTCACCATGCACTCTGGCAGCCAGCGGCCCCCGCGCTGATCCAAGGGCATGAGACGGTTTCGTACCAGGCGCTGGCAAATCTGGTCGAGCAGGCGGCGGTATATTTGAGGGCCAAGGGCGTCATGCCGGGTAACCGCGTTGGCATCGCCATGACCAACTGCATTGACCGGGTGGTGGTCTCATTTGCCTGCCTGCGGATGGGGGCGGTAACGCTGGAATTGCCGACCGATATTACCGCACCAGTGTTGGCATCGTTTGTGACCCGTTTCAACATGGCGGCCACGATTGTTGAAATCGGGGGCCCGAATTCAACCGCGCCTATTGCGCTACGCCTGGGGTTGGATTGGCGCCAGGCGCTTGTCAATTTTACCGGCGATGCCCGTTATGAAGGTGACTCCAGCGCGTTGACCTTTATTATCCTTAGTTCCGGCAGCACCGGCCTTCCCAAAGGCACTATCACCACCCATCGGCAACGGATCTTTCGTTCGGAAGTATATGCCAATGAAGCCGGGTTTTATACCGAGGAAAATCCCGGCGTCCTGGTGCTGGCGGCTCCGGCCAGCACCAGCCTGTTGGCGCAGTTTTTAACGACGCAACTGCTGATCGGCGGTGCCACGGTGCTGCTGCCCGTCTGGCGGTATCTGATCGAGCTGGTGCGTGAAATCGCGGCCTGGGAGGATTCGATCTGCCCGGTGCCCCCTGTCATTGGCAAAAGCTTTTTGTCGTGTGCCCCGTCATCAGGGTTGTTGTTTCCTAAAATGCGGGCCTTGGCGATCAGCGGCCAGACGCTGCCCAGTCATGACAAGGTTGAGATGGTGAAACATCTGACCCCGAATCTTTATGATATTTACGGCTGTGCCGGATTCGGGCTGATCGCCTGCATTGGCCCGGCGGACATTGCCGACCAATCAGACTCGGTGGGTAAGCCGTTGGTGCTGCCGGGCGTTGATGTTGAAGTTGCCGGGCCGGATGGCAAGACGCTGTTGCCGGGGGCAATCGGGCAATTGCGGGTGCGTGGGCCAAACGCGGCGAGCGGTTTTTATCACCCCGAAGATAATAACCACGGCACGGAGCGGTTTGCCGATGGCTGGTACTATCCCGGTGAAGTCGCGCTGATCGACAAGGCAGGTTACCTCATTCTGGCAGGCCGGATTGCGGATGCCATTAAAATTGGGGCGCTGACAATTTACCCGCCGGAAATTGAAGAAGTTATCACCCAACACCCGCAGGTGGCCGAGGCGGTGGTGGTTGGCCGTCCGGGGCCGGCGGGGGTTGATGAGATTTATGCTTTTGTCGTCGGTAAGCCTGGCTACCGCCAGGACGAGATTAACGCCTATTGCCGCCGCAAATTCACCGGCCTGAAAAAACCCAAATATGTTTATTACTTTGAGCGGATACCGCGCACGGCGAACGGCAAAATCGACCGCCCGGCGTTGAAAGCGGCGGCGGTGCGGCGGATTGATCCGCTGTAATACCGGCGGCGGAATGATTTGGCATATGCAGCGCCGCTTGGCCAAGACGGATGCATTAACGACCAGGCTCAAAAAAAACCCCGGAAGTTGCCTTCCGGGGTTTTTTTGTCAGATATTCGCGCTGCTTAGAGCAATATCCGATCAGGTTGAATCGAAGATTCAGCGTGATCGGATGAAATTGCTCGCTCAGACAAATAACGCTCTAGTTAAGCACGATTTCCACGCGGCGGTTTTGCGGCTCACGCACGCCCGGGCCGGTTGGCACCAGAAGGTGGGTTTCGCCGTAACCTTGGATGGAGATTTCCCCAGCCGGGACGCCATCCGTCATCAACTGAGCCGCCACCGCTTTGGCCCGGCGGATTGACAGACCCTGGTTATAGGTCGGCGTGCCCGAGGTATCGGTGTAACCCGAGACGTTGAGGGTGGTGACCTTGGTGGTCTTGGAGTCCGACGCTGCTTCCGCGATGATCTGGGTGGCGCGCGGGGTCAGGTTGGATTTATTCCAGTCAAAGAACACCAGATAGGTTTTGGCTGGTGCCGGGGCAGGAGCGGCCATGGGCGCTGGGACTGGGGCTGGAGCCATTACGGGCGGTGGATACAATTCATAACGCAGACCCAGCAGGAAAGTGTGGCTATTTTGGGAGCCAAGCTTGACCGAAACCCCGGTTTCATCATCGCCAGAGATTTTAAAGTTATGACTGCCGACCAAGTCCATAAATCTATAATCGGCTGTCAACGACAGGCCGGGGACCATCGAGATTGGGTAGGACACACCTGCTATGAGCTGGAATGCGAAACTGCCCTGCGTGGAATTAACAGCCCCTTCTCCACCGTCAAAATTATTATAAAGCCTGGAGATATTGGCAAATTCGTAACCTGCACCGGCACCCAAATATGGAAAAATGGATGAACCAATGTTGAAATCATAGAGAACATTCAACATCGCGCCATAGGTGGTTTGAGCGCCAACTTGTTTGCCAGGATACGGGAAACCATTCGTGGAAGGATTTGCGGTTATGTTGTGGGCGGTATTTTTGTAATAATTACCCTCAATTTCAGCGCGGAAGCCATTGCCAAGCCCGTAACCTATGCTACCTTCAATTGCATAGTCATCACTGAACTGCAGCTTGCCGGTTTGTTGTTCGCCAGGAACTGCATAATTGTAGCTGGTATCGCTAAGTAAGCTGGTGCCCAGGCCCAGGCTTACATAAGGGCCAGTAACCGGTTGGGCATGTGCCGCGAAAGGCAGTGAAAGACAGGTTGCGGCGGTTAGGAGCAATCGGAGTTTCATGGATCACCTCATTAAAGAAAATGAAATAGTAACTGTCCTTTAACTTATTACACGGGCTTTTATGACATTAATAATATTGTGAAATAACAAAAAAGCGGCTCTGTTGTATTTATGCCACTGTGTTAGGCGGCGTGGTATGTTTGGCCTTTTAGAGGTTGCCGTTGCGCGTCAGGCGGGCCGCACCGGGCGGCGGCAGTGGCGGGCAAAAAATAGAATATACAAATAGCAGCCCAACGGCAGGATGAAGGCGAGGCGCAGGCCGAAATGGTCGCTTAAACCGCCTTGCAGCAGGGGCACCAAAGCGCCGCCGACGATGGCCATGATCAGCAGCGCCGAGCCTTGCGCGGTGAGCTTGCCCAGCCCCTCAATAGCAAGTGAGAAAATGGTGGGGAACATGATCGCGTTCATCAGCCCCACCGCCACCACCGCCCATAAGGCCAGATAACCGCTGGCCAGCATGGTGGTGGCAAGCAAGACCATCGCGCCCAAAGCGACCGCGGCGAGCACTGATGCCGCTGGGATTTTGCGCATAATGCCGGAGCCGGCAAACCGCCCCAGCATCGCGCCGCCCCAGAACAGGCTGACATAGGCGGCAGCGGCGGCGTGGCTCATGGCGCCCACCCGGGGGGAGGCGATGTAGTTGATGAGAAAGCTGCTAACCGAGACTTCCGCCCCAACATAAAAAAAAATTGCGCCCATCCCGGCCACCAGCCTTGAATGCCGCCACACGCTATCCTGCCCGGCCTCACGCGGCGCCGGGCGGGTGGGCAAGGCGGGCAGCCGCCAGAGAAAAATCACCAAGGCCAGCAAAAACAGCACACCGGCGATGCCGATATAAGGCAGGCGCACTTGCAAAGCGTCAGCCATGCGCTGGTCCAGGCTGAAAATGGCGGCAGCGTTTTGGGTGGTGCCGGTGGCGCTATGGGCGAGAATCAGCGTGCCGCCGAGCAACGGGCCGACAGTGGTGCCCAGTGAGTTGAATGCCTGCACCAAATTCAGCCGCGATGACGCAGTGGCGGGTGGGCCGAGCAGGGTGACATACGGGTTGGCCGCCACCTGCAAAATGGTAATGCCGGTGGCAAGCACAAACAGCCCGCTGAGGAACATCGGGTAGGAAGGAATGGTAGCGGCGGGCAGGAACATCAAGGCGCCGATGCCAGTGATGATCAACCCCAGCGCGATGGCATTTTTATAGCCGCTGCGCTCCAGCAGCTTGGCTGCCGGTAGCGCCATTAGGAAATAGGCGCCGAAAAACACCAATTGAATCAGCATCGATTGCGCGTAGCTCAGCTCGAACACTGACTTTAAATGCGGCACCAGAATATCATTGAGGACAGTGATGAAGCCCCACATGAAAAACACCGCGGCCAGGATGGCGAGTGCTGCTTGATGGGTGGCGCGGGGGCTGCTTGGGGCGGGCGTGGCAGCCTGCGCCGGTTGAAATTCTGTGATCACGTTGTTGCCCCCTGTTCGTGCCAGCGAACCGGCATTGTTGCGGTTCGTTATGGCACGATCTGGCGGGCGGAACAGCCAGCAGTTTGGCTGGCTTAGCCGGCGGTGGTTTGGAAGTGGTTATAGTCGCGCACGCGGCGGCTATATTTGCGCCAGGCGGAGGTTCCCTCGTAGCGCGCAAAGGCCGGCACTTTTTGGCGCGAGACGCGGTTGAGCGCGGTGGGTGATGCTTTCACGGCGGCGGCGGCGCTGGCGAGCCAGGCGGCGGAAAGGCTGGCAGTGGCGGTATTTTGTGCCGGGGCCGGGATTTTACCCGCCCGGATGGCCGCCCGTAGTACCCGCAGTGCCACGCCCAAACGGCTGGCGGCTTCAGGGAAATTGATGGTTGTATCGGTCATGAGTTTACTTCCAGATTGCTGAGCGCTGTCTAAACAGGGCAGGGTGCGGTGGCAAGGGCGGGGTGGTTTGCGGCCAATGCGTAAGATGAAACCAAATTGCTGACCCGGCTGCTCAACTCAGCGCATGCATGCAATAGATGAGTAGGGCAATGGCAACGATGCCGAGCATCGCAGTAAGTGTAAAATACAACGGCATACCTGGATTAGACCAAACGTCCGGACCGTTTATATCCTTCGCAATCTGGTAACAGTATTTTCACGCAAGCAGTACTATTATGCGACAGTTGCGGGCAATTATTGGGCCAGTTGGCCAGTTGGCGGTTACGATTGCAGCTTGGTGCAGTTGCTTGATGTTGCGTCTCACTGGTGTTTTCAGCATTATAACGCCGCACCGGGGGGTGTAAAAGCAAACAGCCCGGACATTTCGGCCCGAGCTGTTTATTTTAGATTTTAATCTTTAAGCCAAATTCAGGACCCCAAAAGGTTCGAACCAGGGCTATGATTTAGCTGCAGACGCATTTGTGGTTAAGACCACCCGTTTTTTTGATGCGGGGGTTACTCACTCAACCTTTGCATCTACGGTCAGAGATTTCAACAAGTCGAGGATGCCTTACAATGATCAGTAAGTGTAATGCACGCCTAGGATGAATTTCTGCCCATAAAATTCCCGCTGGACCGGGAAATTCCCTGACGCACTTTGGGTAAATTCCAACACATAGTTGGTTAGATTGTTGCCCTGGAAGAATACCTGCCATTTTGGTGTGATGTTGTAGGATGCATTCACATCAAGTTGGAAGATTGGTTGGGTATAAACATTGGTGCTTGGGTCGGAAGCGACTGTATAAAGATTCCGAGAATTATATGTCTCATCAACATCGAACTCGAAGGGGCCAGATTTATAGCTCTCGACCGCATTGAGGGTAAGTGGGTAGGTTTGCGGCAAAATAGAACGGCCTTGGCCAGGGATGACATTTGCTGTCGCATCAACGTAAGTGACGTTAACGTTTAAGCCTAAACCGTTGAAGGGTTTCGGCAGAAAATACATGTTCTGGATGGCTTCAAGCGTAATACCACGTGCCGTGGCACCATTAATGTTACTATAAGTTTGATATTGATTGCCGCCCTGAAAAAAAGAATTGGCAATGATGTAATTTGAGAAGTCCTTCTGGAAAACATCAGCCTCAAGCAAGCCGCCATGGCTTGTGTAATAACCAAGTGCAAGGTCAAAACTATCGCCGGTCATCGGCTTAAGTTTAGGGTTACCCGTGGTAATTAAATTACCATTACCAATGCCGGCACCGTTATATGTAATTGACGTTGCGGGGTTAATTTGTTGGAAGCCTGGACGCGCAATCCCTGTAGAATATGAAAAACGACCCTGCAGCGCGTTGGTAAATGAATATTTCAACTGAACAGTTGGGAAAATATTGACATAACTTACACTCGTTGTGGTTGGCGCTGCATCAACGGTTGTAACGCCGGCAGTTGTAGTGTTTGACCCGTAAGCTGAAAAAGAATCCTGGGTGGCTTCAAGGCGCGCGCCAGCCAAAACTTCCAATTTGCCATATTGCACATCCTCCTGCGCGAAAGCAGCATAGATGTTTTCACTATCATGCTGATAGCCTTGCAAATTAGCTATCTGGTCAGCCGCTGGTTGCAGCGGGCTGTATGAATTCGCAAATAGCTGGTTGTAATTCATGTTTGGCCCCAGCGCGAAAATATTATTCCAGTTCTGGCTGGGCTGCCCGTTTGTAACGCTGGCAAGTGAAAAAGGCCCGTTTACGGGAGTAAGGCTTAGGCTGGCCTGCAAACGGTCACGTGAGCGCAGGCTAAAATTTCCACCAGCTTTAAATGTGCCAAGCGTATTGAAAAATGTGGTCGGTACTGCGGCATCAAAACCATTGTCATAAATTTTATCCGTTGTATGGCTTGGATAATTTGATAGGTCAGCAAACGTAAAGTTGCTGGCATTGGCGGGGTCATAGGCTGCGCCAGTCGTATCAGTAATGGTGTAAGTGCGTAATGAGGGGTTAGATGCGTTATAATTGACTGTGAGGTTTTGGTTGTTGCTGTTGAAATGCGAAACATAGTCACGGGTGAATTTGTCAAACCCTTCAGTGTAGGCGCTGTGAACGTTTAAGGTAACCAAGTTACCGATGATAAACTGCCCACCGCCTTCAAGAAATGTCATGCCAACGCGCTCAGCGCTGTTTTCATAATATTTGGTCAGGTTGGCGCCAGTGGCCGTAAAGTTATTGTTACCGTTATTGGTAACCGCACCACCGTTTGAGCCGTCCAGATTTTGCAAATATAGCTCGTTTTTCTGAATGCTTTCATTATTGTAGCTATACATACCGCGCACGTACAAATGCACCGCGGTGTTAGGGTCAAACGCTAGCTCACCAGCAGTGCCTTGCGTTACGCGGTTATTGTTATAACGGCGCATTTGCAAGTTGTTCAACAATGATGGTTGGCCAGCCCCTGTTGTGCCGGTGTAAGCTTCTTCTTGGTCAAAAATACCGGGTGAGGCGTTAAAGTAGCCATAGCTGCCAATAAAGCTGAAAGGCTTATCATTTTGGGTTGATGCCATGCCCGGTATGGCAAAATGCGTACCACCGGTAATGCTTCCCTCAGCCAAGCCGTGGCCCTGGGCCGGGGTGTAACCACCCGCCGCGGTAACGTTCAGCACAGATTTACCATCTACGGGTAATTCAGGCGGTAAAATGGAAGCAACGCCACCAAGACCAGTGGCTGATATATCAGGCGTTAGTGTTGCAATAACTTGCGCTCCACCAATTAACCCAGGGGGCAAAAAGTCAAGTGATACGCCGCGTGAGCCGCCACCAGGGTTGGCGTTGGTATTTACGGCGGGAAGGTCAATGCCAGCATATTCAGTGGCGTTAAGATCCTCCGCCAGCCCGCGAATGGTAAGGAAGCGGCCAAAACCTGAATCTGACTGCATGGCAACGCCAGGGATACGCCGGAACGCCTCTGCGCCATTTGAATCCGGCTGCTTGCGAATTTCTGACGCTGGCTGAACGAATAAGATATTTGGCGCGTCTTTTTGTTTTGCGTTGGCTTGCACACGCGTACCGGTACTGCTGGGCACAACAATACCCCCGGCATCACCAGTTGCACTCACTGAACCCAGATCAATCGTTGTAGAGGATTGATCCGCAGGTGCGGTTTGGGCGTTTGATGCGGCAGCGCTACAAATAAATAGCGATGTGGTTGCAATAAGTGCCGAACGAAAATTCGATGCCATAATGTTTTCCCATATGTAAATTGCATGGCGCTCCTAGCGTTGAATAGAAATTCGATAAACAGCCATGGGCTTGTCTGATTAGGATTTCACAAAACTTACATACTAAAAAATAGTTATAGAATTTTTGTCAAAAATGTTTCATATTCTGTATGAATAAAATCAGATAAAGTCAATTCAATTTCGATCAGATTTCCTAAAAGCATTAACAGAACCAATCTGATATTTGCTTTCACGTTAATCATATTGAACTTTTCGATTATGCCATTCGCCAATGAACCACCTCTGATAGCATGTCGCTTTGCGGCATTCGTTAATGGCCCCTATCCGAGCGAGCCAATGCTGTTTTTTGCGGCGACCATGATTGTTTACTTTGGCCCATATCCGCCGTCTGGCATTTTTCGGAAGGGCGTGCCGAGCTAAACCTGCGAACATGACGGAACATATCTCCGCAGCGCCGTTAGGTCTTTTTATTGATCCGTTAGCGAAGAAGACTTTTCATGGACGTAGCGTTCCGCCGCATCCGCATCCGCATTTTGGTATTTCGACGCTGACGACGCTTTTGGAAGGCGGCATAAGCTGTGGAAACACGATCGGAAATTTTGGTGAGCTCTCAGCTGGGTATGTGTCCACAAACCCAGCCGCAGCTCAACCGCGACATCAAGCCTGCTCGTGATAATGCCATAATAGCTACCAATTTTCGATTGCAAGTATCGTGTTGAAAATGCCGGTGCGTGGGATGGATAGAGCAGATCAAGATATTCAATGAGCCAAGGCGGCTCTGTTACGAAGCGAAACAGTGGCTAATTGCTAATTAACAATTGCTCAAGACGTAGGGTCGCAGCCTCGGCATCCTCCGCAACCCGGCGAATTTCATCATTATCAAAAAAACCTGACCTACGAAGGCTCAAAAGTGCCTGCTTAATGCGCTGAGTCTGCAAAATATGATGAATTTGAGACATGCCCATAATGGTCGCCGGGTCAAAAACCCTGGTGCCAGAAAATTCAAAGCCAATTTTATTGCCCAGTGCCCAGCGTCGCGCGGCGGGATAAGTTCCGCCATTGGTTAAACGTATCTTCACGTCGACAGGGACCACGACGGGTGTGTTGGTCTCGACTAAAACACCATCTGATGTTTCATCACAAATCAAGCAGTCGATCGCAATGTCCGCCACCCCAAAAATAATCTTGCCCGACTTGACAACGCGTTGCCGTTTTGTGCGGCGCTTTTCAGTTAGCATGGGTCTCTGTCCTCTATCAAAACCAGTGGCCTTTGCGGTGGCCGGAATGCAAACCTGCGTAAATTTAAATCACATAGGTGGTGATGTGATGGTGGTGCGCAGGCCGATAAGAATGGCAACAATGGAAGATTACAGTGAGATATTTTTATCGAACGAATTTACAACACACACCACGCAGAAATACCAGCCTCAAGCTGGGTTGGAATAATTAAGCCTAGGAAGAACAGATTTATGAATCTAATTTGTTAAATACAAATTACTTTTTTGTTTTCTACGGATTATTTTCTCAGTTCTGTCCGGGTTTTTTTATAATAACGAAGGCACAAAACATTTAAAATTCAATGGCCGTGCCGCCCGCGCTAACTTCGCTGGCTCCCGCATGGATTTATCCACCCAAATTATGATTATCTCACGCTAGAACTGGACCATTTCCCGGATTGCCAAAATCCATCGGCCTCACGTATCGAGATTGGCCACCTTCAATGCGTTGGTGACGATGAAATCTCTACGCGGTTCCACAATATCGCCCATGAGCGTTGAGAAAATCTGGTCAGTGTCCTCGGCGTCATTGATTTTCACCTGTAGCAGACGGCGGATTTGCGGATTTAGCGTGGTTTCCCAGAGCTGCTCCGGGTTCATTTCGCCCAAGCCTTTGAAGCGGTTGATGGCAAGACCCTTGCGGCCATAGGTGAGCATGGTGTCCCATAATTCCGCCGGGCCGTGGATGGGTCGGGCCGGGCCGTCGATGGTCAAAGTGGCGTCAGTGCCGAACATCGCGGCCAAACCGGCGGTGTGTTCAGCCAGCCAGCGCGCTTCGGTGGTGCGCAGTACTGCGGCATCCACGTGGTAGCGCTCGGCCACCCCGCGCACCATGCGCCCAAGTGTTACGCCAGCGGCATCGGAGGTAACCACCCAGCCGCGTTCAGTGGGGGTGGCAAGCTCGTTCAGGCGTGTTGCCAACGCCTGGTCACGCTCCGGCTGGCCCAAGGCTGAAGTGGCCAGCAAGCCCGTGATGGCGAGTTGTTCAAGGTAATGCACCGGCAGCAAACGAGAAAGCGCATTGAAACGATTCACCGCCTCACGCAGCCACGCCATTTGGCCGCGCAATTCGTCAGCTTTATAAATATTACCATCGGCTGCCGCTAAAGTGGCCTGGCCCAGCGCACGCTCCAGCAGAAAAACCTCCAGCGCGTCGTCATCCTTCAAATAGGTTTCATCCGCGCCGCGTTTGGCACGGTACAAGGGCGGCTGGGCGATGTATAAATACCCATGCTCGATCAGCTTGGGCATCTGACGGTAGAAAAATGTGAGCAATAAGGTGCGGATGTGTGAGCCATCCACGTCAGCGTCAGTCATGATGACAATGCGGTGGTAGCGCAGTTTACTCTCATCAAACCCGCCTTGTTCAGGCTCACCCCGGCCAATGCCGGTGCCAAGCGCGGTAATCAGCGTGCCGATTTCCGCTGAGCCGAGCATTTTATCAAACCGGGCGCGCTCAACATTGAGGATTTTACCCTTCAGCGGCAAAATCGCCTGGAATTTACGGTCACGCCCCTGTTTGGCGGACCCGCCGGCGCTATCACCCTCAACCAGGAACAATTCAGACTTCGCCGGGTCACGCTCCTGGCAGTCAGCCAGTTTGCCGGGCAGCGATGAAATATCCAACACGCCTTTGCGCCTTGTTAGCTCACGCGCTTTACGGGCGGCTTCGCGGGCGGAAGCAGCGTCCATCACCTTTTGCACAATGCTTCTGGCTTCTTTGGGGTGGGTTTCAAACCAATGGCTCAGCGCATCCGCCACCGCGGCTTGCACCACCGGCTGCACTTCGGAGCTGATGAGCTTGTCTTTGGTTTGGGACGAGAATTTCGGGTCTGGCACTTTTACCGAAAGCACCGCGGTCATGCCCTCACGCATATCCTCACCGGAGAGCTCCAGATTGTCTTTTTTGCTCATGCCCTGGGCGTATTTTGAAACCACGCGGGTGAGTGCTGCCCGGAAACCTGCCAAATGCGTGCCACCATCGCGCTGGGTGATGTTGTTGGTAAAGCACAACATTGTTTCATGGTAGGAATCATTCCAAGTGAGCGCGAATTCCACCCGGATGCCGTGTTCCTTGGCTTCACCAATGGAGGTGATGGGGGTTGTGAGAATAGGAGTTTTGGCGCGGTCCAGCCACAAAGTGAATTCCGCAACGCCGCCCTTGTAGCAAAAATTCGCCTCCACATGTGGCGCATGGCGCTCATCACGCAAAATAATGGTCAGGCCGGAATTTAAAAACGCCAATTCGCGCAGCCGGCGTTCAAACACCGCATAATCAAATTCAACATGTGTGAAGGTGCCGCTGGAGGGTTTGAAAGTCACCTCGGTACCATTGGCATGATCCGCCGGGCCCACCACGCGCAATGGTGCTATTGTTTCGCCATGTTCAAAACGAATGAAATGCTCAACCCCTTCGCGCCAGATGCGCACTTCCATCCATTCCGAAAGCGCATTGACCACCGCGGCCCCCACGCCGTGCAAGCCACCCGAGACCTTGTAGGAATTTTGGTTGAACTTGCCGCCGGCGTGCAGCTTGGTGAGCACCACTTCGGCGGCTGAAATGCCTTCCTCGGCATGAATGTCAGTGGGGATGCCGCGCCCGTCATCGCTTACGGTCATCGAGCCGTCGCCATTGAGAACGGCCTCAACCCGCGAGGCATACCCGGCTTGCGCCTCATCCACCGCGTTATCAATAATTTCAAAACCCATGTGGTGCAGGCCCGAGCCGTCATCTGTGTCGCCGATATACATGCCAGGGCGCTTGCGAACGGCGTCCAGCCCCTTCAAAACACTGATCGACGCCGCATCATAAGCTTCGACCTTCGGGATCTCAGGCAACACAGGCTCACTCATAAAAACCAACTCTCCAACACCACTTGCGAACCACCAACCTACACGAAAACGCCGCGAAAGCCAAAGGTGGGGCAGCAAGTCAGGCCAAGGGGCTCAGCCTTTGGTAAGGTTAGGGAGCAGAGCCCCTTGGATTTAGCTCACGTCCCCAACCTCAGGCATTTACCGTGATTTTGGGAAAAACGCGTTCGGTTGGTTCGGCGGCACCGAGTTGGTGGGCAAGTTTGGTGATGGCGTCGCGGAAGGGGCCTTTCATGCTGGTGCCCATTTCGCCGAATTTTTCAGCCTTGGGGATGATGCGGGGAAGATCAGGGATGATGATGTCGAATTTGAGCGAGAGCGATTGTTCCATGAATTTCTGGGTCAGCCCGTAGGGCCGGCCGGCCTGGTTGAGGATCAAAATGGTGCGGGTGTGGGGGCTGGTAGGTTGGGCGTTGAGGCGTTCGAAGTTGCGCAAGCTCATGATGCTGGGGTCGAGGATGATGACGCGCTGCTGGGCCAGCTCAAGGACATCGCGGGCGAAGGGCAGGCGGCGGGCGCCGGTATCGGCGATGACGAATTTGAAGCGGCCAAGCAGGGCTTTGGTGAGGGTTTTGGCGGCACCTTCGGGGTAATCGAGGCGCTGGGTAAGGGATTCCTGGCCGGCCAGCACATGCAGCCGGTCGCCGGCGGGCTGGGCAACGCGCTCGATCAGCATGGAGTCCATGCGCTCGGGCGATTGCAGAGCGGTGGCCAGACCGCGGCTGGGGTCCACATTAAGGGCCAGGGCAGCGGTGCCGGTTTGCAGGTCAGTGTCGAGCAGAATGGTATGGCGGTGCAGATCATGGCCGATGATCCAGGCCAGGTTGGCCGCGATGGTGGTAGTGCCGACCCCGCCGCGGGCACCGGTAAGGGTGATGATATGGCCGCTCGCCGGGGCGGCGGCGGGCTGCGGGTCAGGCTGGATATGCGGCAGCAGCAGCTTGATCACGTCAGGCTTGGTAAGGGGTTTGGCCAGATATTCGTGCACCCCCATGCCGTTGACGACGGCACGGTAAAAGCTCAGCTCGCGGGCGGGGCCAATGACCAGAACGGTGGTGCCGGGTTCCACCAGCTCAGCTAGCTCCAGCATCGCAGACAGCGGCTGCACCTCGCCGGTAAGGTCCACCAGTAGGGTTTGCGGGCAGGGAATGCGGCTGAGCATGGCGAGGGTTTTGCGAAAATCCACGATATGAAAGGTGCCGCCGTTGGCAAGCGTGGTCTCAAAGCTGCTCTCCAGCAGGGCAGCCGTGGCGGCATCGGCGACGAAGCCGATAAATGTCTGTCTGGCGGGCGCGCCAGCGGGCAACTGCGGCATCGGCGGCGTGCTGCGGAGATTGAATTGGGATTGGCTGGAGGACATGGCGGCACCTGAAGCAACGTCAACGCTGATGTTTGACTGCGTGCCGAATGTTTCGGGCGATCCGTCGATCCCTCAAGTGTCGCGGGCGGATCCGTCCTGATGATGATACAGGCCGGGGCGTTTCCACTTTATTAACGCCACATCATCTGCGCGTGTCTTTAACAAAAAACCGAGCGGTTACGGGGTAATCACTCTTGGCATGCCTGGCCGGGGCGCTTGTGCGGCCAGACCATCCATGGTGATGACGCGCACCAGCCGGGCGGCGGGGGCCTGCATAATCACCACCGGGTCAGGGGCGTCGATGGTAATGTCGCCGATGGCGGACGGAATATTGCCGATGCCGTGCCAGGCGGCCAGCACCCGGCGCTGGTAGGGCAGGCCGAGGTCTGGCACCGCTGAATGGTAATCGGCGATAGCGGTGTTCCAGGAGCCGGTTTGGGCTTTAAGACGCGCCAGATAACTGGCGGCATAGGTGGCGTTGGCGGCGGGGTCGAAGGCGGTATCAAGGTCGGGGAAGGCGCCCGCATGGTACTTCAAACTCACCTGGAAGCAGCCGACGTCGATGTCATTGGCGCCGGAGGATTGCGCGAGGCGGGTGAAGGCGATGGCGTCCTGCTTGCTGGCAAAATAATGGCCCGCACCGTCAATATTCACGGTCCAGGGCCAGGGGGCGATGTGGCCGGTCAGGGTGTCGGCCCGGCCAGATTCCACCATGCCGATTGAGACCAGTATATTGGCGGGCAGGGTGGCAGCGGTCTCGGCAGCGTTGCCCGCGGCAGCGCAAGAATTAGCGGACGCGGCGATGGGTACGCTGGCGGCGGTTGGGGCTGCCAAGCCGAGCATCCAGAGCACCAAAAATGGCTGCCAGCGGGTCATAAGTAATTCATTAAAGTTAAAACTCGGGCATGACGAGGGTTTAATCGGGGGGAGAGGTAAATTATCTTGAGTTGTATAGCGGGGCCACCCATTTCCTGAAGACGCGCGGTGCTTAATGCAGCGCGAGCGCGATAAATCGTATAAAACTCAGGAGATTGCCATGCTATTCCCCATGCGTTCACTATGGCTGGCTACCGCGGCAATTGTGGTTTCCGCCGGTATGGCTTGCGCGCAATCCGCCCCGCCGGGTGACCAGGATGTCGCCTCTATGTCGCCCCCGGCGGGTGCGATGCCGATGCAGCACTCGGAGATAAATAATGAGCCGATACCCCCAGATGCTAGTGTGCAGACCTATCTGCGCATTGCCGAGGCGGCGATTCGGGGGCACGATAAGGCAAAGGCTGACGATGCGCTGTCTGATGCCGAGACAGTGATTTTGACGCGGGTTGTGCCGCAGGCGGCCACCATTCCGGTGGATAACTCGCCACGGGTAGAGACCATTGAACACGCCAGAGAGGCCCTGGGCGATGGTAATTTTGAGCAGGCCGCGCGGTTGACTCATCAGGCAATGGGCCGTCCGATGATGCCGCCCCCCGGCTAATTTGGGCAAATATTGATGATTTTGTTGAAAATGGGCGCTGCATGGCGCCCATTTTCTTTTGCCACTCGCTTTTGCGCCGCAATATGGCTATGCGGGCAGCGAAACTAGCAGGTTGCCCTTAAAAATGTCCGTTCTGAATATTCGTAACGTCGCCATCATCGCTCACGTTGACCATGGCAAAACCACCCTTGTTGACCAGTTGCTCCGCCAATCTGGCGCGTTTGCGGCGCATCAGGCGCTGACCGAGCGCGCGCTTGACCGCAACGACCTGGAAAAAGAGCGTGGCATTACCATTCTCGCCAAAGTGGCATCGGTGGTGTGGAACGATACCCGCATTAACATTGTTGACACCCCAGGCCACGCTGATTTTGGTGGCGAGGTTGAGCGGATTCTCAACATGGTGGATGGTGCTGTGATTTTGGTGGATGCCGCCGAGGGCGTGCTGCCGCAAACCAAATTCGTGCTGGGCAAGGCGCTGGCGCAAGGGTTGCGCCCGATTGTGGTGGTTAATAAAATTGACCGTCAGGACGCTCGCCCGGATGATGTTCATAACGAGATTTTTGATTTGTTTGCCGCCCTGGGCGCTTCGGATGAGCAGCTTGATTTCCCGATGCTGTTCGCCTCTGGCCGACAGGGCTGGGCGGTCAAGGATCTGACCGACGAGCGCACCAATTTAAACCCGCTGTTTGATTTAATCCTTAGCCACGTGCCGGCCCCGGATTTAGACCCAACCGCACCGTTTGGCATGGTAGCCTCAATTTTAGAGTCTGACACATTTTTGGGCCGGGTGTTGACTGGCCGTGTGGAACAAGGCCGGGCCACGCTGAACATGCCGGTGAAAGTGTACCGCCTGGATGGCACCGTGGTGGAAACCGGGCGTTTGACCAAGCTGCTGTCTTTCCGGGGTCTGGAGCGCGTGGCGGTGGATGAGGTTTCAGCGGGTGATATTATCGCCGTGGCTGGCTTGACCGATGCGACTGTGCCGGAGACCATTGGCTCACCGGATTTGCCAGGCCCGCTGCCCGCCACCCCGATTGACCCGCCAACCTTGGCGATGACCTTCCGCATCAATGATGGACCGCTGGCCGGGCGCGAGGGTAAAAAAGTTACCTCCCGCCAGATTCGTGACCGCCTATACCGCGAAGCTGAAGGCAACGTGGCGATTCATGTACAGGACTCCACCGAAACCGACGCTTTTGAAGTCTCGGGCCGTGGCGAATTGCAGCTTGGCGTGTTGATTGAGCAGATGCGCCGCGAAGGCTTTGAACTGACCATCGGCCGCCCGAAAGTGCTGACCCGCAAAAACGACGAAACCGGTGAGCGCGAAGAGCCCTATGAAGATACCCTGATTGATGTGGATGAGCCATTTGCCGGGGTGGTGGTTGAGAAAATGTCACGCCGTAAGGGTGAGCTGCAGGATATCCGCCCTTCCGGCGGTGGCAAGCAGCGCCTTACCTTCCGGATTCCATCGCGCGGGTTGATCGGCTACCATGGTGAATTCCTGACGGACACCCGTGGTTCTGGCGTGATGAACCGTTTGTTTGCCGGTTACGGCCCCTGGAAAGGTGCCATTGAGGGCCGCCGCAACGGGGCATTAATATCATCTGAGGATGGCGAGGCGGTGCAATATGCTTTGTTTGCCCTGCAAGACCGCGGCGTGCTGTTTGTGAACCCTGGTGACAAAGTTTACGTTGGTTTGATTCTTGGTGAGCATTCGCGTGAAAACGACCTGGATGTGAACCCGGTGAAGGAAAAGAAGCTCACCAACATCCGCGCCGCCGGCAAAGACGAAGCCTTGCTCCTCATTCCGCCCCGCCGGATGACGCTGGAACAAGCCATCGCCTACGTTGAAGATGATGAGCTGGTTGAGGTCACGCCCGGCGCGGTGCGGTTGCGTAAAAAGCACCTTGATCCCAACGCCCGCAAGCGCGCTGACCGGAAGTCTGACGACGCCGCTTAAACCGTTACGCCAGGGGCAAAGCCCCCGGTTTTGACTATACTTCAATTCCGCATTGCGTTACGCTCATGGTGTTTTACCCGGGGAGTGGCGCCATGCGGGATTGTAATATTGGACATCGTGGGAGTCGGCTGGCTTTGGGGCTGCTGATTTTAGGCCTTAGTAGCGGCATGGCCGCAGCTTCGACACTACCCGACCGTCGCGCCGGATTCTGGCAGACCACCATGACGCCAACCATGCGTATGACGGTGAACGGTCAGGTGATGGACCGCACCGGGCAGACGATGGTGACGGCGCTATGCACCGACCCCGCGACGGAGGCGCTGGAGCGCAAAAAACTAATGTCCGGCGGCTGTATGCAAAGCAATTTGATTGCCGATGGCGATGCTTATGACATTCATGGTTCGTGCCCCGGTCCGCATGGGGCGGCGATGGTGAGCCAGGGTAAAATTACGGTTGATAGTGATACGCAGACCGAAGTGGATTTCACCATGACCGGTTCCGGCATGGCCATTCATATGGTTGGGCAATCCAAGTGGCTGGGTGCTTGCCCGGCTGGGGTGGCGCCGGGTGATATGGGCATGATGCAGAACGGCACATTCGTAAAAACGGGCAATGTTCAAAACGGTGCCAGTAAACCTTAAAGCAGAGGGGGGGCAGTTTATGGGGCGGCAAAATATCAAGCAGTGTTTATGGGGGATTACAGCAATGGTGGCGACTGCCGCATTGTTCGGTACGTCGGCACGCGCCGACAGCAGTTTTCCGCCCCGCAAGCCCGGCTGGTGGCAGACCACCATGGTGATGACCATGAATATGAAGGGCCAGCCGGCTGATAACGACACCACGCCGTTTATCACCATGCTGTGCAGCGACGCCACCACCGATGCGATCACCATGAAGCAGATGGCCGGGGATACCGGCAAATGCCTGGCCTTTGATATTACAAAATCCGGCGATACCTACACGATCACCGGCTCCTGCCCGGACCCGATGGGAGGCAGCGGGGTGATGACCACGCATGGCACAATGGTTTTTCAAGGCGATACCCAGATTCACATTGTGTCCGACACGGTCTCGCCTAGCATGTCAGGCCATGTAAGCGGCGATTCGAAATGGTTGGGGGCCTGCCCGGCTGGGGTTAAGCCAGGTGATTTTGGAAACATGCGGGATGGTGTTTTCAACAAGCAGGGGAATCTTTTAGACAAACCATAGCCAGTGCGATTGAGGGGTAAAGTTTTGCGGCATCGGCGCAAGCGGACACCAAATCACTGCCGCGCAAAGCGGGGTTTTGGATGACCACCATGGTGATGCACATGCAGATGGCCGGGCAGCCGCCTGATAATGATAGCCAGCCGATGATCACGGCGATGTGTACCGAATTGACAAATGTAAACGACATGCCAAAGACCCCATAGGGATTGAGTGGGGGATTCGCCATGCGTCGCGCCATGCTAAGCCGTTCTATCATTGTAACGTTATTTCTGGGTTTTGGGGTTGGTGCGGTCCATGCCGCGGCGGCCGCGACTTTGCCGTCCCGCCAGCCAGGCTTATGGCAAAGCAGCACGGTGGTTACCTTAGCCAACGGCAGCAAATACCTTAACGGCGCACCGGTGGTGACGGTAAGTTGCGTGGACCCGGCGACTGACCTGAAATTTTTTACCTTCGAGGGCAGTTCATGCACCAGTATGAATATCAGCGGCGCTGGCACCGCTTACGAGATTATTGGTGCATGCAAGGATCAAGGCAAGCCGGTGAAGATTCATACCAAACTCAATTACGTCGATTCTGAAACGGTTGAGTTGATGGGCAGCGTAACCACCGCCAGCGGTACGGTGCATATGAATGCCGCAATGAAATTTCAGGGGCCTTGCGTGGCCGGTATGCAGCCGGGTGATGAAGGCGATATTGAAAATGGTCAGTTCGTGAAGGCTGACAATATCAATGACGCTGGTAACCAGTAGTTTGCGGGCAGCCGGTTGAGCGAAATTAAGCCCGGAATTTCGTTTAAAAATCTGGCGTTGATGACGATGCTGGGGTTCGCCTCCGGGCTGCCCTTGGCACTTTCCGGCTTTACGTTACGCATGTGGCTGTCCTCTGAGCATTTAGCCCTTGGGGTGATAGGGCTGACGGCCAATATCGGGCTGGCCTATACATTAAAATTCCTATGGGCGCCGGTGTTTGATGAGTTGGCAGCACCCGTTACATGGCGCTTAGGTCGCCGCCGGGGCTGGCTGCTGCTGGTGCAGGCGGCATTGGTGTTAGCGATTATGGGTCTTGCATTGTCAGACCCCGGGGCGAGCATTGCCGGGACACTGGCGTTTGGCGGGGCGCTGGCTTTTGTGTCGGCGAGCCAGGACATTCTCATCGACGCCTGGCGGATTGAGAGTTTTGCGCTTGACCAGCAAGGTGTGGCGCTGGCGTGCTATGTGTGGGGCTACCGGGCGGCGATGCTGATTTCAGGTGCGGGGGTTATCGCTCTTTCGGTGCGCACCGGCTGGCATGAGGCGATATTGCTGATGGCCGGGCTAGCTTTCATCGGGCCGCTGGCCACCATGCTGGCAGCTGAGCCTCTGGTGCCGGTATTGCCCCATACAAGCGGCTTTGCGGCCCGCTTCGCCGAGGCGGTGGTGGCACCCTTGCGGGAATTTTTATCGCGCCGGGGTGCGGTGGTGATGATCGCGTTTATTATCTCATTTAGGCTGGGTGAAGCATTGGCCGGGGTGATGCTGGCACCTTACTACACCTCACTGGGTTTCAACCGCGCGGTGATCGCCTTGGCGAATGGGCCGATCTCATTGGTCGCCACGTTGATCGGCACGGCGATGGGCGGGTGGCTGGTAACCCGCATCGGGGTTGGAAAAGCCCTGCTGCTGACAACGTTGTTTCAAACCATGGCGCTGTTGATGTACCCGGCACTCGGGCTGTTTCCGGGCCAGCCGCATATGCTGGTGATCACTTCGGTTTTGGAATCTTTCGCTGAAGGTTTCCAGGATGCCACCTTCCTCACTTACATGTCCGGTCTGTGCAACCGGCAATTTACCGCCACCCAATATGCGCTGCTGTCCTCGCTCGCACCTTTGGCGCTGCGCACCATCGGCGGGCTATCGGGCTTTATGGCGGCGGCGATGGGGTTTATTCCGTTTTTCATCATGACCAGTTTTGCCGCAGTGCCCGCCGTGGGGTTGTTGTTGGTGATTCTGCGGTATTACCCACCAGAGGACCGCCGGGCCCCCGCATGAAGCGCTTTTTGGCCCTGCTGTCGCTGTTGCCGCATCTGGCGTTGGCGGATGCAACGCGGGTTGTGGTGCCGATCACCGAGGTGGTTCTGCCGAATGGTGATTTGCGCTACAGCGTGCCGGTGAGCGTAGGGCGTGGGAGCGTGGGGCGTGTGAGCGTGGGTGGCGCCGCGTCGTTTCCAGCACTGCTGGACACGGGGTCAACCGGCCTCAAAGTATTTCGCGCGATGGTGCCCGCACAGAATTATCAGGATTCTCATATTGCCAGCGCCTCGTCGTTCAGCGCGGGCGATAGGCTCACCGGCACCATTGGCACCGCGCAGCTTAACATCGGCGGTGCCAGCACGGATGCGCCGGTGCGCTTTGAATTGGTGGATCAGGCCGCGTGCATGGATTTCCGGCCCCGCTGCGGGGCCGCAACGCTGCCGGCGCGCGATTATGGCATTGGTGGCGATGGTATCGCGGGCCAGGGGTTTCAGGCGATTCTTGGCATCAGCCTGCAAACAGCGAGCGACAGCGAAAATCCGTTAGTCCATATCGGGGCAAAACGCTGGCTGATTGAACTGCCCGAGCCGAATCAGCATCAAACCGGGGCGTTGATTATTAACCCGGATGATAATGATGTGCATAACGCGCAGAGTTTTCAACTGGCGCACAGCGGCAGCGGCTGGCTGGATGTGCTGCCGGGATGTTTGAATAATTTAAGCACCACCCAGCGGGTTTGTGGACCGACGATTCTTGATACCGGCTCACCGGGGATGATTGTGTATATTCCCAATGCGCTAAACGCGACGCTGTGGAACGTGGGGGAAAATGCGTCATTGGGTTTTTCAGCCGCCAATCAGGCAAGCACTAATCAGGCAAACCTGACGATGCCGTTTAAAATTGACCAAAGCCCAGGGACGGGTTTGTTGCAGCAGGCCGCTGATACTCAGCAGAGCTATATCCTCAGCGGGTTTTTACCGTTTTTTTATGATGACGTGCTGTATGATGCTGCAATGGGTCGTATCGCCCTGCAACCCAGGCCGGATGCCCCGAATCCGGCGGCCAGCACCATGGCGCCGCCGATGAGCGTGAACAGCGCAATTGAGGTGATTGAGATGAACGCGCCGGGTGCCATTGCGCAGGCCGCACCGAATGGCATGCCAGTGGTGATTACACCGAGCCAGTGAACGCTGTGCTGGTGTTATAGGCGCGCGGGGGGTGGGAGAAGGTTCCCGCCTGCGCGGGAATGACGGGAAAGGGCGCGGAAATGACGGGTGGGGATGTGGGAAGGCGGGGGTGCGCCTAGGGCGTGGGGGTTATTCCTCGGCGTCTTCAAACACCACGCCGGGGTGGAAATGCGCGTAAATGGTGCGGGCGGTGGTTTTGTTGATGCCGCTGACAGCTTCCAGTGCTTTTAGCCCGGCGGCTTTAACGCCGCGGGCGGAGCCAAAATGATTCAGCAAGGCTTTTTTGCGGGCTGGGCCAATGCCCTCAACATCATCAAGCTCGCTGAGTGTAATTTTTTTAGAGCGCGCGTTGCGGTGGGTGGTGATCGCGAAGCGGTGGGCTTCATCACGCAGGCGCTGCAAAAAATACAGCACCGGGTCACGCGGGGGCAGTTGGAAGGGCGGCTGGCCATGGCTGTGGAACCATTCGCGCCCGGCGTCACGGTCAGGGCCTTTGGCAATGGCCACCAGCGGGATATCAGCCAGACCAAGGTCTGCCATAACGGTGCTCACCGCCGAGAGTTGGCCTGCGCCACCGTCAATTAAAATTAAAGACGGCCAGGTGTCATCAGTGCGTTCAGGGTTTTCAGCCAGCGCGCGTGCGAAGCGGCGTTGCAGCACTTCACGCATCATGGCGAAATCATCGCCCGGTGTAATTACCGTTTTGATGGCGAATTTGCGGTAGGCGGATTTGATGAAGCCTTCCGGCCCGGCGGCCACCATAACACCATAGGCCGAGGTGCCCATGATGTGGGAATTATCATAGGTTTCAATCCGCGCTGGTGGTTCGGGCAAATTAAAAACCTCCATCACGGCGGCGAGCAATTTGCCCTGCCCGGCGGTTTCGGCCAGCTTGCGCTCCAGCGCCTCACGCGCGTTGGTTGCGGCATGTTGCACCACGTCATGTTTTTCACCGCGCTTGGGCACCAGGAGCGTTATTTTATGTTCGGCCTTTAAGGATAACGCCTCAGCCAGCAATTCAGCATCTTCGGGTTCGTGGCTGAGCAGCAGCATGGGCGGGGGTGGTTTGTCATCATAGAATTGCGCAATGAAGGCTGCCATCACCTGCGGGGCTTCCTCACCCTTGCCGTGCGCCGGAAACACACTGCGGTTGCCATTGTTGCGGCCACCGCGAATGAAGAACACCTGCACGCAGGATTGCCCAGCTTCCTGGTGCAGCGCAATCACATCGGCATCGGTGAGGCTGGCCGGGTTGATGACATCTGACCCTTGGATGTAGGTGAGGCCGCGAATACGGTCGCGGATGGCGCCGGCGCGTTCAAATTCAAGTTTTTCGGCGGCCTGTTCCATTTCAGTGGCCAGTTCTTTTTGCACCGCGCCGGATTTTCCTGACAGGAATGTTTTGGCTTGGTTGACCAGCAAAGCGTAGCCATCCTCTGAGATGCGGCCAACGCACGGGGCCGAGCAGCGTTTGATTTGATACAGCAGGCAAGGGCGGGCCCGGTTGGCGAAAATTGTGTCAGCACAGCTGCGCAGCAGGAAAACCCGCTGGATGGCCTGCACGGTTTGATTAACCGACCAGGTAGAGGCAAACGGCCCCCAATAGCTGGCTTTGCGAACCCGCGCCCCGCGATGCTTGGTGATTTGCGGGTAGGGGTTATCCTCGGTCAGCATCAGCCAGGAATATGATTTATCGTCGCGTAACAGGATGTTGTAGCGCGGCTTGAGGCGTTTGATCAGGTTGGCTTCCAGCAACAGCGCCTCAGCCTCAGTGTGGGTGGTCAAAATCTCCATGCTGGCGGTGTCGGCCACCATCCGGCGCAGACGCTCCGGCAAGCGTGCAACCTGGGTGTAAGATACCACCCGTTTTTTGAGATTTTTGGCTTTGCCGACGTAAAGCGCATCACCCTTAGTATCGAGCATACGATAAACGCCGGGGTTGGCCGGCATCGTTTCCAGAGCGGTTACAATAATCGAAACGCCTTTAACGGGGGGAATGTTATCCACGGTCAAGCGGTTTTATCTGTGGATAAGTCTGTGGAGAAGAGCAAACCATGCAGCTTAACACAAAGCTTCCAGCTTCTGGAACGGAAGTGAAATATGTTCGGTAACTTTCAGTTAACATGCTGATTTTATTTAATATATTTATAAGCGGGCTGTCACAATTATGTTAAGA
The DNA here is from genome assembly GCA_029077825.1 of Acidocella sp. GTDB lineage: Bacteria > Pseudomonadota > Alphaproteobacteria > Acetobacterales > Acetobacteraceae > Acidocella. The sequence goes on from JAQNCT010000008.1 coordinate 57,039, forward strand.
TTAACCGATAAGCCCTTTTGATACAGATGAATTTTTTATGGTGGAAAACTAACAATTACGCCGCTCAACTTCAACGCCTGCCGATGCTGCATCTGCAAAAACATCCAGTTTTTCAACCCTGACGCGCACTAGCACAACCCTGGGGTCCGTGAGGCATGACTCAGCGAGCCGCTCTGCCAAAGTTTCCACCAATTGCACGTGACCGGCAGCCACAATGGCACGCGTGCGGTTTACGATGGCTTCATAGTCCACCACCCTGGCCAGATCATCGCGCCCAATCGCAGGGCGAGAGAGTTTTTCCTCGGTATCGTCAATAATGGCGAGATCCAGGTTGATGCGAATGCGCTGGGTGGCGTCATGCTCATGCTTATAAACGCCGATCGAGGCGTTCAGCACCAGGTCACGGATGAACATGTGGCGCGTGGCGCGGGTGGCGTCGGCGAGGCGGGATTGTTCCATATCGCAAACTTGTGCGCTGCGCTGCCAGCTTGTGCAACGGGAAAACACTTCACGCCGCGGCATAGCAGCCCATATGTGGCATGCGGCTTGATGTAGCCGCGGGATCAACAAGGGAGATTATGTGATGCGTCTTACAAAAATGACGATTCTACCGCTGGCCGCAGCCGCGATGCTGGCTTTTGGCGGCGTGGCGATGGCCAAAACCATTAACCTGTCCGGTAACTTTGGCACTGAAGGCAAGGACATATCCGTCCCCTCGGGCTTGGCCGAGGCGACGTTGGACACCAGCACGGATATGCTGAAATACTCGATCACGTTCGCGGGTCTGACCGGCCCGGTGCTGGCAGCGCATTTTCATGGTCCGGCAGGGGCTGGTGAATCCGCCAAGGTGTTGATCCCAATCCCCGGCCCGTATGTCAGCGGCATGACTGGCAGCGTGAAGGTGACCAAGGCCCAGGAGAAAATTCTGGAGGCCGGAAAAACCTATGTGAATCTGCACACCAAGGCGGGCCCCGGCGGCGAAGCGCGGGCGCAGATGCTGGTGACGAAGTAACCTGAGATAAGGGTGACGAAGTAACCTAAGCCAAGGGTGACGAAGTAACCTTCCCACGGGATAAGGTTTGGTCTATGGGAGCGGTACGGTGGTTTTCGTGCCGCTGCCATAGGAGTTTTCGATGGCTGGTTTGACAAGACGGCAGGGGTTGGTGTGGGTGGCTACGCTGTGGCCAGCCGGGCTTGCCTGGGCTGATGATGGTCCGGCCTACGCGGACATCGCCGGGGAACTACCGAATTTGCAGTTTGAGATGATTTTGGCCTCCAGCGGTGCGCCAGTGACGGCGGCGGACTTTGCCGGGCATCCAGTCATTCTATATTTTGGTTTTACCCGCTGCACGGATACCTGCCCGCTGACGATGGAAAACGCCGCCAAATTGGTGCGCAAAATGGGGGCTGACGGGCAGCAATTGCGGGTGCTGTTCGTGACCATCGACCCGGCTTACGATACGCCGGCGGTGTTGAAAAAATACCTGGAGAATTTTGGCGTAGCACCGGTGTTTGACGGTTTGCACGGCACCATCGCGCAGCTTGCGGCGCTGGCAAAACGTTACGGTGTTGAATATACCGCTGTAACGAGCGCTGATGCGCCGGACCCGGTGTCGGGAATTACCCATAGCGATGCGGTTTATGGATTTGGACCATCTGGCAAGGCGCGTTATATTTTGGGCACACTGGCGCAGGGCAAGGCGAATATTGATCTGGTGGCAGGCTTGATGAAACCATTGCTAAAAACATGAGATTTTTTCTGGTTGTTTTTTGGTTGTTGCCGTTAATGGCGCAAGCCGCCACGCCGGAATTGATCGTGGTGAAACCCTGGATGCGCTATCTGCTGGCGAGCATCCCGGCGGCGGGCTATATGGAGCTGCAAAATCCGGGTGCTGCGGATGTGGTGATTACTGGTGCGGCCTCATCCGCCTGTGGCATGTTGATGCTGCACAAAAGCTCTGACACCAGCGGCATGGCGATGATGATGGATGTGCAGAGCATCACGGTGCCGGCGCATGGCAGCGTGACATTGGCGCCTGGCGGTTATCATTTGATGTGCATGCAGCCGGCTATGAAACCAGGTGACAAGGTGGCGTTGACACTAAGCTTGCAGAATGGCGGCACGGTAGCGGCGGTGCTGCCGGTGTATGGGGCGCAAAACGCACCATGAAATTAAAGGCGTGGATGGCCGTTGTCGCGGCCATCATGGTTATAGCTCCGGCATTTGCTGAACCCCCTGACGGCAAGCAGATATTTTTGCACGGCAATGGCGCGGGCGCGATGCCGTGCGCGGCCTGTCACGGGGTGGATGCGCGTGGCAATACATCCATCGGTGCGCCAAAACTGGCGGGTCTTCCGGTAGGGGTTATCGAGTCCGCGCTGGCGCAATTTGCTCATGGTGGCGGTGGCAATGCCTCGATGCAATATATCGCGCAGGCACTCAACCCGGCTGAAACCGATGCCGTGGCAAGTTATCTAGCTAACTTGAAGTAAGAGTCTCCAGCCAGCTCAGCAGCGAGATATGCGGGTTCTGGTTGATGACATCGCGCAAATCATCGGTGATGCCCGCAATATCAGGTTTGTCGGTGTCGAGTCCTGAAATCAGGAATTGCGCGTCACCCTTGGTGTTGAACACGTAGACGGCGGCTGAATGCGTAACCTGATACGACGTGGTGGCGGTGGGTTTAATAACTGAGAATACCACGCGGTAGCGCCGTGCCAGGGCGAATAACTGGTCAGGCGTGCCGCGCAACCCCTGCACGTTGGGGCCAAACAAAGCCACATATTGCGCCAATGTGGCGGGTGCATCACGGTCTGGGTCGACGGTGACGAACAGGACCGTGACATCCTTAGCCAGAGGCCCGAGCTGCTTGAGGATTTTATCGATATTGCCGAGCGTGAACGGGCAGACATCCGGGCAGTTGGTATAGCCAAAATACAGCAGCGTAACCTTGCCCTGGAAGTTGGCGGCGGTGACCGGCTGGTTGGTACTAACATCCTGCATTGCAAGCGCCAGCGGCGGCACCAGCCCTTGCACGCTGACATCCTGGTCTGACAGGTTTTTATGGCAGGCGGACAGCAGCAGCAAAGCTGCGGCGGCGGCAAGGCTGGTAAGGCCAGAGCGGAAAGAGACATTCATGGCCGTGATATCGGCTGGGTTTTAGTCTTGTGCAAGCGGCTCGGCTTCTGGTGAGTCTAGCCCCAGCATGGCTTCGGCGGGGCCGGCTTCTACCATCTCAACCGTGCGCAGCACTTTGTTAACAGCGCGGGTGCGGGTGCGGGCGCGTTCAATGTTCGAGGACATGGCGGAGGCATTGGCGGCCAGTTTACCGAGAATATCATCCATTTTGGTCATCTCGGTACGGGTAGCACCCAGCAGCTTGCCAATTTCACCGGCGCGTTTTTCCAAATCCAGCGTGATATGGCCAAGATGGATGGTTTGCAGCATGGCCGGCAGCAAGGTTGGCCCCAGGATGATCACTTTTTCGCGCACCCGAATTTCATCAATCAGGTTAGGGATGCGGGCAACCTCAGCGAACAAGCCATCAGAGGGCAGATACATCACGCCAAAATCCACGGTGTGGGGCGGGCAGATGTATTTTTCGCGGATTTTTTTGGCCTCCAGCCGGATGCGGATGGCGATGTTGTCGCGGGCGGCGCGTTCAGCATCAAGGTCAGCGGTTTCGGCGGCGTTGAGCAAACGCTCATAATCCTCAGTGGGGAATTTACTGTCCACCGCCAACCAGAGCAGGCTGCGCGCCGGCATGCGGATGGCAAAATCCACCCGCTCACGCGCGCCCTCCTGGAGCACGAAGTTACGCTCAAACGCGCCCGGTGGCAGCACCTGTTCCAGCATCGCGCCCAACTGCGCCTCACCCCAGCCGCCACGGGTTTTAACGTTCGAAAAAATCCGCTTGAGGTCACCGATTTGGGCGGCGGCTGATTGCACCTCACCCATGGCTTGCTGCACCTGCGCGAATTGTTCCAGCACGCGTGAGAAGCTGTTGGTCATCTGCTGTTCTACCGCCTCATGGAGCTTTTCATTGACGGAGGTTTGAATGGTGGTCAGGCGGGTTTCCAGCAGGGTGAGGGTTTTTTGGTTATCCTCAGCGGCTTGTTTGCGCAATTGCTCAGTGGTGGTGGCCACCGCCTGCACGGCGGTGTTGATCTGCTCAAACGCCTTTGAGAGCGCGTCAGTGGTGCCAGCCTGAATGGCGGCGGCAAGGCGGCCCTCCATCGCGGCCAGGATGACGCGCGTGGTCTCGGCTTCGGCGCGGTTGGCGGCCAGATTCTGCTCCAGCAGCAGGCGCAGCTTTTCAGGAGATTTTTCAGCGGCACGCCAGCCGGCCCAGGCGATAACCGCCACCAATAAAACCGCCGCAATCATCAACGCAAGTAGTAAAATCTCAGGGCTCATCCCCATATCCTAACCACAAAGCCGCCGTGCCGCGAGGGAGAGACGATGATCGAGCCGATGTATTTTGAGGATTTTGTCGTCGGTCAGGTGACCGAGGCCGGTCCGATTACCGTGAGTGAAGCCGATATCATTGAGTTTGCGAAGCAATTCGACCCCCAGCCGATGCATGTTGACCCAATCATGGCGGCGGCGGTAACCGGCGGACTGATCGCCAGCGGCTGGCACACCGCTAGCCTGACCATGCGGCTGCTGGTCACGGGGCGGCATTATCAGCCGGCACCCGGCACGGTGGGGCTGGGGTTTGAATCGTTGAAATGGCTGAAGCCGGTGCGCCCCGGCGATGTGTTGCGCTTGCAGGTGACGTTACTGGCGGTCCGCGCCAGCACCAGCAAACCAGGCTGGGGAATTATTACAAATAAAATGATAACGCTGAACCAGCATGCTGAGCCGGTGCAGGAGATGAAAAGCTCGGCTATAGTGCCGATGCGAAACAAATAAAGGAATATGTCATGAATAGCGCGGTTGTTGTCATCGCTGTCATCGTCATCGCCATCGGGGCGGCGGTGTTTCAAGTGTTTGGTCTTGAAGTGCCCGGGCTTGTGATTATCCTCACTGGCGTGATTTTTGGGCTGACCTTTCGTACCGCTGCCGAGTGGGAGCGCGCGGTGGTGCTGCGGCTCGGCCGGTTTGCCGGGATTCGTGGGCCGGGGCTGTATTTTTTAATCCCCGCGATTGAGACCGTGTACGCAACTGTGGATACCCGCCGCCAAAGTACCCGCATTTCCGCCGAGGATACGCTGACCTCGGATGCGGTTTCAGTGACCATGGATTCAATTATGTTCTGGCGGGTGCAGGATGTAAAACGCGCCGCTACCGAGTTGACTGATTATCGCGGCATGATTGCGCAGGTGGCACAAACCAGCTTGCGTGAGGTGATCAGCTCGACGACGTTGAATAACATTCTCTCGGAACGCGAAGCCATGGATGCGACGTTGCGTGAATATATCACCAAAAAATCCATGGGCTGGGGCATCGGGGAAATTTCGGTGGAAATTCGAGATGTGAAAATTCCGCCGGAGTTGAACGACGCGATGAGCCGCAATGCCCAGGCCGAGAAGGAAAAACAGGCGCGGGTGACATTGGCGAGTGCGGAAGTGGCGATTGCCGAACAGATTGCCGCCGCCAGCCAGATTTACCACCAGAACCCAGTGGCGCTGCAAATCCGCCAGATGGGGTTGATTTATGACATGAACAAAGACCGTGGTGTGACCATACTGGTGCCAACCGACATGGCCAACGCGCTAGGCGCATCAGTGGCGCTCAACGTGCCGGCGATGAACCAAGGCACATTGCCCGCATCCGCACCGTTCAGCGGGCTTGGTTCAGTGCCACGGGCTTGAGTATCATCCCACACAATCCACAATGGCCTGCAACTGGCCACTGAGAGTATTGGCAGCACTAAAACTTAAGTTGAAGGCGGCGGAGCCGATGGTGAAAGCATCAGCTCCGGCGTTGCGGACGGCGGCGATGCGTGCGGGGCTGTTGATGTCACCGGCGACGATCAAGGTTTTATCACCCAGTGCTTGCCGGGCGGCTTCGATCAAAGCGAGCGGCTCGGCATCAGTGGCGCGGTAGGCCAGCACATCCACCCCGGCGCAGCCTTGCGCTAAAAACGCGCGGGTGTGGGCGTGGATTTGGGCGGGGCTGCCGCCAAGCTTGGTGGGGTGGCCGGTGGGGATGCCGGGGAATGGGTAGTAGGCGATGTTGCTGGCCTTCAGAATTTCCAGGGTTTCCTCAACCAAGGTGCCGCCGAGCAGATGGTCAACCCCGATGGCCACCGCCATGCGGGCGGAATTCAGCGCCGCCTGCGGCGAAGTGGCGACCACTTCGAGGTAGCTGGCGGCCCCGGCGGCTTGGATTTTCTGGTTCAGGATTCTCAGGGTTTCAAAATCGGCGCCGATGTCCTTGAAGCCGATGTGGCGGATGTTGAGCGGGGTGATTTGCTCGATAATCTCGAGGCAGTTGGGGATGGTGCGGTCATCCCGTGTGAGCATGAAAATAAAATTCATGGCGTGTGGCGTGGGGTTGGGGAGGTCCCCGCCTGCGCGGGGATGACGCGAAGGGCGGGGGAGACAAGGGGTGCGGGGATGACGGGGAGCGCGGGGATGGTGCGGTCATCGCGCGTGAGCATGAAAATGAAGTTCATGGCGTGCGGTGTGGGATTGGGGAGGTCCCCGCTTGCGCGGGGATGACAAGAAAGGCGGGGGTGACGGCAAAAAATAGCATCAATATAAATCGAAATATTCGTTGGTTTCAGCGGCCGGAATATCCTCGCGCAGGCGTAACAACTCGGCGGCTTTGACCTTTTGGAATACACCGACGAATTCCGCGCCCAGCATGTGGATGAAATCCGTGTCAGCTTGCAACGCCGCGAGCGCTTCATGCATCTCGGTTGGTAGTTTTTTGAAGCTGTCATCGGCTTCCTTCAACCCAGAACGTTCCGGTGCCAGCACGTTTTCATGTTGCATGCCAAGCAAGCCCGCCGCGATGGTGGCTGCAGCGGTGAGGTAGGGGTTGGAGAGGGCTGAGGGCACGCGTACTTCCAAATGCTGGCGCTTGTCCTTACTGGCTTTAATGCGCACTGAGGCGGAACGATCCTCCACCCCCCATGATACATTCGATGGCGCAAAGGTATTCGGGCGGATGCGGCGGTAGCAGTTGGGTGTGGGGTTCCAAATGGCCTGCGCGGCGGCGGCGTGTTCCAGAATGCCGGCGGTGAATTGCTTCATGATCGGGCTCATGCCGTCCTTATCAGTGGCGTCAAGAAAGACATTGCGCCCGCTGGCAAGCTCATACAGCGAAATATGAAAATGCGAGCAGGAGCCTGCCAGACCTTTATAGGGCTTGGTCATGAAAGTGGCGAGCAAGCCTTCGGTGTGCAGAAATTCCTTGACGGTGTTCTTGAATACAAAGGCGCGGTCGGCGGCGGCAATGCCGTCCATCGCGGCGAAGTTAAGCTCCCATTGGCTTGGGCCATATTCGCCGTTGGCGGTGATCATATCAACACCGCTGAGGTTCAGCACACGCATCAGTTTATCAAGCGCTGGATGCTGATGCAGCAGTGAAGTTACAAAGATTGGCTGGCCGGTATATAGCGGTTTGCGGGTGGCGGCATCCACCACGTAAAATTCGTATTCGTGGCCCATTTTTACCCCGTAACCCATATCAGCAGCCAGGCTGAGCATGTTGCGCAACACCGTGCGCGGCGCTGCTGGCTGGGGCCGGCCATCATACCATTTGGTGTCACAGATCACGCGGGCGGTGTTGGCCAGCCAGGGCACGTTGCTCACGGTGTCTGGGTCAGGGATCATCAGGCAGTCGGCGAAATTGATATCCTCATTATAGCCGGTGCCTTGAATCGGGATGGAGGCGGAATCCAGCGTTACCGCACCGCCGTACAGGTTCAGCCCGTTGAGGGTGTAGCTTTCCACATGGTTGATGGGCACGGTTTTGCCGCGCGATAAGCCGGCCAGGTCGGGTAGTTCAAACCGCACATATTCAACGGAATTTTCGCGCAGGTTTTGGGTGAAATTGCTGGCGGTTTCGGGGGTGTGTTGGAAATACGGCAGTGCCATGGCAAGGCTCCCTAGGTGGCTGGTTGGGCGCTGATGATGCGGGCCGCGATGTTCAGGAAGTTGCTGAAGATCACGGTAGCGGCACTGTGCAATGCCGGGAAGTTCTGTTCAACACTCGCCTGGATGCCGGGCAGCGCGCCAGGCCCCTTCACCCGCTCCAGGGCTGCGATATATTGCGGAATGGCGCCCCATTCGGCGGCGGTGGTGTGGGTAAGTTCCATATGAAATTGCAGCCCGTAAGCGTGGCTGCCAATGGCTTGCGCCTGAATGGCGCAACCCGGTGAGGTAGCGATAATGCGGCCACCGGGGGGCAGTTTTGTAACCTCCGCGCCGTGCCATTGAAAACAGGCGCAAACCTCGCCCACACCCTCAAACAGCGGGTCAGGGCTGAGGGTAACGCTGCTCATGCCCACTTCTGGCGGCGCGGTCATCAGTTTGGCCTCACCACCGCAGGCTTGCGCCAGTAGCTGGTGGCCCAGGCACATGCCCAAATAGGGGCGGCCTGCCGCCACCCAGTCGCGGATGGCGGCTTTTTCAGCCACCAGCCAGGGGTGCTCAGTCTCTTCCCACACATCCATCGGCCCGCCCATTACCAGCAGCGCGTCATAATCATCGAGCGAGGGTATGGCCTCACCCTCATCAAGTTCGACGGAATCCCAGGTGTGGCCATAGGCTTGCATGACATCGCGGAAGCTGCCGGGGTGCTCAGAGGCGATATGTTGGAAAACCAGGAATCTCATGCGGCGACTATCTCCGCTTCAACACCGTGGACGGCGGTGCTCTCGCCGATATCGGCATGGGCACCATCGTACAGCGCGTTGATGTTGGAGCCATGCGAGAAACGTGGCCAGCGGCCTTTTGGGGCCAGCGCCACGCCGCGTGGGAGTGAGGGGTCAAGCTGTAGTTTCATTTTGATCTCATTTTCATGGTTGCGCAGGAACACCAAACTGCCTTCGGTCAGGTTGCGGGCGGCAGCGTCGTCGGGGTGCAGGCTGACCGTTGCCTCGCCCAGCTTTTCGCGGATTTTCGGATCGTTCCCATAGGCGCTGTTCATGGTCCAGGGCGAGGCGGGGGAGAGCACGCGTAGGGCGTTGTTGGCGGCAATGGCATCAGCATGGGCAAATGGCAGTTTGGGCGCTCCGCCGGCCACTGCCTGCTCAGAGGATATTTCCACTTTGCCAGATGGCGTGGGAAAGATTTTATTGCCAAACGTTGTGACCAGCGTTTTGGAAAATTCTTGCGTGCCATGGGCAACCAGTTGCGCGAAATTTTCCGCAACGCCGGTGGCGGCAACCAGGTTGTTCAGAAGCTGCTCGTCACTTTCATAAAGCTCCGGCGCATTCAGCCCCATGGCGCGGGCCAAGCGCTTGAAAATCTCCTGGTTGGGCAGTGAATCACCCATCGGCGCGGTGGCTTTCACCTGCGCGCTGACGGTGAGATTGAAATACGGCAGCACCAGATCGTCAAACTCCAGAAAGCTGGCGGCGGGGAGAATCCAGTCGGCATAGTTGGTGGTGTCAGTGGAAAATAAATCGAGACAGACATGGAATAAATCCTCGCGGGCCAGCGATCGGCGCAGTAGCGCCTGGCGTGGTGAGGAGGCCAGGATATTGTTGTTCCAACACAACAGCGCCGCTGCACGGGTGGGGTCGGCCAATGTTTCGGCCAGATCGAGATGCGAGATCGAGGCAACGCCGTCCGGCTCGGCCAGATGGGTACCAGTGAGCATGTTCATATCCACCCCGCGCGTGGCGGGGCCGTTGAGGTAGCACAGCCCGGCGTCGGGTTTGGCGAGGTTGCCGGTGACAGCGGCGAGTGCCGCGGCGGCGCGGAACACATTGCCGCCTTTGGGCTGGCGTTGCACACCTTGGCCGAGCCAGAGCAGGCTGGGCCCGCTGGCGTAGAGTTTGGCGGCGGCCTCGATCAGTGCCACCGGCACATCAGTGGCGGCGGATGTCCAGTCCGGTGTGGCCCTGGCAACTTCCGGGGCCAGCTCATCCCAGCCCAGCACATGGGCAGCAATAAACGCCGCATCCAGCAGCCCCTCGCGCTTGGCAATATGCATGAAGCCGAACGCCAGGGCCGCGTCCGATCCGGGGCGGAGTTGCAAATGTATATGCGCCGCCTCAGCGGTGGGGTGGCGGATCGGGTCGATGACGATGATTTTGCCGGGCGCTTCGGCCAACCAGTGCCTATGCATATGCGGGGCACTGGCAAACGGGTTGGCGCCCCATACCATGATGCAGGCGGCTGAAGCGGCGGCGCGTGGGTCAAAGCCTGCGCAGCTATCGCCAAGCGTCCAGTTCAGCGCCACATGCCCGGCTTTGTTGCAGACCGAGTCCGGGTCCACTTCGGTGGCGCCGATGGCGTTGAAAAACCGCATACCAAAGCTGCCGGCCAGCATCCCCACGGTGCCGGTGTAATGCGTGTGAAGGATTTTCGCAGCGGACTCGGCGCGAATTTGGTTGAGTTTGGCGGCGATATCACCAAGCGCCTCATCCCAACTGGCGGCGGCGAATTTGCCCTCGCCCTTGTTGCCAATGCGCTTGAGTGGCGTGGTCAGGCGGGCAGTTTTATCGCGCCAAATGCCGTTATAGGCCAGGGCACATTTGCCGCATAAAGCCCCGCGCGCGACAGGATGATCGGGGTCGCCTAGCACTTTGGTAATCACGCCGTCATGCTTCACCACCGCAATGCCACAGGCGTCATAGCAATCTCGCGGGCAGGTGGTTTTGATAATCTCACGCATCGGCAGGCCGTGACAAAAAATTCCTGGTCATAAACTTAGTATCTTACCGGTAATTTTGATTGGGGAAAGGGAGTTTTAGGGGTGCCTTGAATTTTTGAGCGCATTTCCTGCCTTGCGGTTTGCCCTCGTTGGTTCGAGATTGCCGCCATGCCCATCCGCTTGCTGTCCCCTAATATTGTGAACCGGATTGCCGCCGGTGAGGTGATCGAGCGCCCGGCGGCGGCGGTAAAAGAGCTGGTGGAGAACGCGCTGGACGCTGGGGCGCGCCGGATTGAGGTGATTTTGGTGGGCGGCGGAATCACCAGGATCGAGGTGATCGACGATGGCTGCGGCATTGCCCGCGATGAACTGGCCCTGGCGATTGAGCGGCATGCCACCTCGAAGTTAAGCGATGAGACTTTGGTCCGGATTGCTACCTTGGGGTTTCGCGGTGAGGCGCTGCCAAGCATCGGGGCGGCGGCGAAGCTGACGCTGATTAGCCGGCCAGAGGGGCAGGATGGCGCGTATCGTATCGCGGTGGCGGGGGGCGAAGTTGCCGCCGTTGCCCCGGCTTCGGCGCCAGCTGGCACGCGGGCGATTGTTGAGGATTTATTCTACGCCACCCCGGCGCGGCGGAAGTTTTTGCGTAAACCGGCGGCGGAAGCTGATGCGGCGGAGCGTGCGGTGTGGCGGTTAGCGCTTGCAGCCCCGCAGGTCGCGTTCCGGCTGGTCTCGGATGAGCGGGTGATGTTTGATGTGGCCCCCCAGGATGAAGCCGCCCGGGTGGCGGCGCTGTTTGGCCGTGAGACAGCGGGCGGGTTGTTGGCGCTGAACGTTGAGCGCGATGGCGTGCGCTTGCTGGGGTTGGCGGGTCCGGCAAGTCTCTCTCGTGCCACCACCGCCTTGCAAAGCTTTGTGGTGAACGGGCGGCCCGTGCAAGACCCTCTGCTGCGGATGGCGCTGCGTCTGGCCTACCGCGACGTGATCGCCGCCGGGCGGCACCCGGTGGCGGCCCTGCGGCTGGAGGTGCCGCCAGAGGCGCTGGATGTTAACGTGCACCCGGCCAAAACCGAGTTGCGCTTCGCTGATGCCAACGGGGTGCGCAGTTTGGTGATCAGCGCGATCGGGCGGCTGTTGGAAAGGCCGGTTTCATTAACGGGCGCCCCGCCGGTTTATGCGCCGCGCCCCACATTGAATTTGCCGCCGCGGGCGAGCCTGGATTGGCAGTCGCGGGCGAGCCCGCAGGCCAGGGGCTTTGCCGAAGCGGAATTTGCGTTGCTGACGCCGCCTGAGGCGCGGCAATTTGAGGCAGCGGCGCCGTTGGCGGCGCACCCTCTGGGCGCGCCGGTGGCGCAGATTTTGGATACCTATGTGTTGGCGGTGGCCGCTGATGGCAGCTTGGTGATTGTGGACCAGCACGCTGCGCATGAGCGCCTGACCGAGGAGCGGCTGCGGGCGGAATTTCAGGCCGGGCAGGTAGTGAGCCAGCCGCTGTTGTTGCCGGTGGTGGTGGATTTTACGCCCGCACAAGCTGCGCGGCTGCTGGCGCAGGCTGATGTGCTGCAAAGCCTGGGGTTGGAGATTGAGGCGTTCGGGCCAGGGGCGGTGCTGGTGCGGGCCATCCCGGCGGCGTTAAAATCACCTGATGCGGCGGCTTTGCTGCGCGACCTGGCCGAGGAATTCGGAGAGAGCGAGACGCCCGTGGCGCTGGAGGCGAAATTGGATTCCGCCCTGGCGCGGCTGGCGTGCCACCGCTCGATAAGGGCCGGGCGGCGGCTGGCACCCGCCGAGATGGCAGCGCTGCTGCGCGAGATGGAGGCAACCCCCCGGGCCGGCACATGCAGCCACGGGCGTCCGACATTTTTGAAGCTGACGCGGGCGGAACTTGAGACAATGTTCGGCCGGCGCGGGATGTAAAATTGAAGGGCGCCGTGCCACTTGACGCGCGACATAATTTCAATATATCCAGAATTATGGAATCAATTGGCGCCATTTCGGCCTTTGCGGCCCTGGCACAGGAGACGCGCCTGGCGGTGTTCCGGGCTTTGGTGCAAGCCGAACCGGGCGGCATTGCGGCGGGAGATTTGGCGCGGGATTTGGGCGTGCCGGCTAACACCATGTCAGCCCATTTGGCGGTGTTGGCGCGGGCTGGGCTGGTGAGCAGCCGGCGTGATAGCCGCTCGATCATCTATCGCGCCGAGATCATCAGGCTGCGCGAATTAACGCTGTTTCTGGCGGCGGATTGTTGTGGTGGCAATGCCCATTTATGTGCGCCGCTGGTGGCGGATTTAATACCTTGTTGTGACGAGGAGAGGAGAATTTTCATGCCCGATAAAATTTATAACGTGATGTTTTTATGCACCGGCAATTCAGCCCGTTCGATTATGGCCGAAGCAATTTTGCAGCGCGATGGCGGTGGCCATTTCCGCGCTTATTCGGCGGGCAGTTACCCGAACGGCACGGTTAATCCGTTCGCGCTGCGGGTGCTGGAGAGTTATGGTTATCCAACCGAGGGCGCGCGCTCCAAAAGCTGGGATGAGTTCTCTGGTCCGGATGCGCCCGTCATGGATTTTGTGTTCACGGTGTGTGACAACGCCGCCGGTGAGGTTTGCCCGGTCTGGCCTGGGCACCCTATGACGGCGCATTGGGGGATCGACGACCCGGCGGCGGTGCAGGGGTCTGACATTGAAAAGGAAAAAGCTTTCGTGCAGGCCTTCAAATATTTACGAACGCGCATTGGCGTCTTTTTGAGCTTACCGCTGGCCAGCATCGATGAAATGGCACTTTCGACGAAATTGCGTGACATCGGCAGGCTCGATGGCTCCTCGACGCAGCACCCCTTATCAGCGCATAAGGGCATGGCATCATGAGTATGGCTGAGATTGTTATTTATTTTAATCCGCAATGCGGCACGGCCCGCAATGTGCTGGCGATGATCCGTAATGCCGGCATTGAACCGCTAGTCATCGAGTATTTGAAAAATCCGCCATCGCGGGAAGTATTGCGCCAGTTGGCAACCCGCGCTGGGGCAAAATTACGTGACTGGCTGCGTGAGAAAGATACACCCTATGCTGAGCTTGGCTTGGATAATCTTGCCTTGAGCGATGACGAATTGCTTGACGCGATCGAGCAGCATCCGATTTTATTGAATCGCCCGATTGTGGTCACCCCGCTGGGTGTGCGGCTGTGCCGGCCATCAGAGCTGGTGCTGGATATTTTGCCAACGCCGCAACAAGCTGAATTTTCAAAGGAAGATGGCGAGGCGGTGGTGGATGCCACGGGCCAGCGCGTGCGCTGAATTTCGGCAACACCTGACGATTTGAGGAGACGCTGATGTTGGCGCTGGCGCTATTTTTAATCACTTTGGTCTTTGTTATCTGGCAGCCGCGCGGGCTAGGCATTGGCTGGAGCGCGCTGGCCGGGGCGGCCCTGGCGCTGGCAACCGGGGTGGTGCATTGGCATGACATTGCGGTGGTGTGGCATATTGTGTGGGATGCCACCTTCACGTTTGTGGCGCTGATTATTATATCATTGGTGCTGGATGAGGCTGGGTTTTTTGAATGGGCGGCGCTGCATGTGGCGCGCTGGGGTGGCGGGCGCGGGCGCTGGTTGTTCCCCCTGGTGGTGGTGCTGGGCGGCGCGATTGCAGCGGTGTTTGCCAATGATGGTGCGGCCTTGTTGCTCACCCCGATTATGGTGGCGATTTTGTTGCGGCTGGAATTTACCCCGGCACAGACATTGGCTTTTGTGGTGGCCACCGGCTTTGTGGCGGATACCACCAGCCTGCCGCTGATTATTTCTAATCTTGTTAACATTGTTAGCGCCAATTATTTCAATATTACGTTCAACCGTTACGCGCTGGTGATGGTGCCGGTGGATGTTGTTTCATTGCTGGCAACGCTGATGGTGTTGTGGGCATTTTATGCGCGCACGGTGCCAGTGCGCTACGCGCTTGCCAACATTGAAGACCCGGTACTTGCGATACGTGATAAGGTTATTTTCAAAGCCGCCTTTCCTATTTTAGGGCTGTTGCTGGTGGCGTATTTTGTGTTTGCACCTTTGGGGGTGCCGGTTTCGGTGGTTACTTGTGCCGGTGCGGCGGTGTTGTTTGCGCTGGCCGCCAAGGGGCATGTGATTTCAGTGCGCAAGGTTTTGCGCAATGCGCCCTGGCAAATTGTGGTGTTTTCGCTCGGCATGTATCTGGTGGTTTATGGGCTGCGCAATGCGGGCCTTACGGGTTACCTGGCGCATGGGCTGGAATGGTTGGCCGGGCAGGGTGATATGGCAGCCACCATCGGCACCGGTTTTGGGGCGGCATTATTATCCTCAGTCATGAATAATATGCCCGGCGTGCTGGTGGGTACACTCTCTATCGACCAAGCGGCAAAGTTGCCGCCTTTGACACGGGAATTGATGATTTATGCCAATGTCATCGGGTGCGATTTAGGCCCCAAATTCACCCCCATTGGCAGCCTTGCCACGTTGCTGTGGCTGAATGTGCTAGGGCGCAAAAACATTACCATTTCATGGGCCAATTATATGAAAGTCGGGTTGAGCATTACCCCGCCAGTGTTGCTGGTGGTACTGGTGGCGCTGGATTTATGGCTGCGGGTGCTGGGGCCATGAACACGCCGAATTTACAACATGATTTGCTTGCCGCACCTGATTTGCAGCGGCTGGAACCGGCCGTTCGCGCCACCCACAAGCCGCGTATTTTGTTATTATACGGCTCACTGCGCGAGGTTTCCTACAGCCGACTGTTGATCGAGGAAGCCGCCCGCTTGCTGGCGCTAATGGGCGCGGAGGTGAAAATCTTTGACCCGCGTGAATTGCCGATGGCGAACAGCGTGCCAAAAACCCACCCGAAGGTGCAGGAATTGCGCGCCCTCTCGCTGTGGTCAGAGGGGCAGGTTTGGTGCAGCCCGGAAATGCATGGCGCCATAACCGGCGTGTTTAAAAACCAGATCGACTGGCTGCCGCTCGAGGAAGCCTCAATCCGCCCGACCCAGGGGCGCAGCTTGGCGGTGTTACAGGTCTCCGGTGGCTCGCAGAGCTTCAATGCGGTGAATACGCTGCGGTTGCTGGGGCGCTGGATGCGGATGTTCACCATCCCCAACCAATCCAGCGTGCCAATGGCCTATACGCAATTTGATACCGATGGCCGGATGAAGCCCGGCCCTCTGTATGACCGGCTGGTGGATGTGATGGAAGAGTTGCTGCGCTTCACCTGGCTGCTGCGTGACCGCGCGGATTATCTGGTGGACCGCTACAGCGAGCGTAAGGCCGCGTTCAAGCTGCCGGAAGCGATGTAGCGGCTGCCAGGTCTTCGGGTGTGTTGATGTTCAAAAAAGGGTCATGGGGCGCATTGAACGAGACCTGCCGGGCGCGCAGCAGCTTGAGGAAATCCCGCACCTTATATTGACCCGCCGGCCCCAGAAACCGCTCCAACATGGGCCGGCAATCAACCGGCCATAGTGCAGCCAGATGGTGCTGGCGGCCCTGGTAGCAACCAACCGCAGGTGCTGGTGCCAGACGCAAGGCAAGATTATGCGGGATGAAGGGCGTATCCACCGGCATGGTGAGCAGGCTCGTGGCCCCCATATCAGCCGCCCAGGCCAGCCCGGCTGCGACCCCTGCCAGCGGGCCTTTGCCGCAATGCAGGTCAGGCAGTACGGGCAGGCCAAATGCCGCAAAACGGGTCGCATCACCATTGGCGCTGATGGCAATATGTTCCACCTGGGGGGCCAAGCGGGCGAGCAGATGGCTGATCAACGGGGTGCCATTGAGCGATACGAAAGCTTTATCAGCCCCACCCAGACGGGTAGCCTGGCCACCGGCCAGAATCACGGCGGCGATCATGTGGGCAAAACTAACAAGGGAATGGGGCGAACGACGGGGATTGAACCCGCGACAACCGGTACCACAAACCGGCGCTCTACCAACTGAGCTACGTCCGCCATCAGATGTTCTGATGAAGTGTGTGGTACTTCGCTCACGCGGTCGCCGTCAATGTTTGCACAGGGGTTAACCAGTTTTGCAGGCGGGTGAGGGCGTCATTGAGCACCGAATCCTGCTTGCAGAAAGCAAACCGCACGAAATTTTTGGGGCCTTCGCGGTCGTAAAAGGCCGAGAGTGGAATGGCGGCTACCCCGGCTTTGGCGGTGATGGTGCGGCAGAACTGCATGTCATCACCGGTAAACCCCAGGGGCGAGATGTCAGCAGTGATAAAATAACTGCCATCGGCAGGCAGCACGCCAAAGCCAAGGCGGGTAAGGCCAGCGGCCAGGACATCGCGCTTGGCCGCCAGCGCACGCCCCAAAGCGGCAAAATAATCATCGGGCTTGGCCAGCCCCAGCGCCACCGCGCGTTGCAAATTGGGCGCGCTGGTAAAGGTAAGGTTTTGGTGCGCCTTAGCGACCACGCCCACTAATTCATTGGGGCCGGATACATAGCCGATCTTCCAGCCGGTAAGTGAGAAGGTTTTGCCGGCACTGCCAATCCGCAACGTTCGCGCCGCCATGCCGGGCAGGGTCATCAGTGGGATATGGGTGGCGGGGGCAAACACCAAATGCTCATAAACCTCATCGCACACCGCATAGGCATCATGCTGATCAAGCAAGTCCGCGATGAAGTTTAATTCGGCACGGGTGAAAACCTTACCGCAAGGGTTCATCGGCGAATTGAGCAGCAGCAATTTGGTGCGGGGCGAGAAAGCCGCGGCCAGTTCGTTGTGCGGCAGGCTCCAGTCCGGCGGGTTCAGGCGCACCAGCTTCGGGATACCGCCCAGCAGCTTAATCACCGGCAGGTAGGTATCAAACAACGGCTCGATGACCACCACCTCATCACCGGGGTTGATCAGCGCGGTGAGGCAGGCGGCAAGTGCCTCGGTGGCGCCGGAGGTCACCACCACGCCGCCGTTCGGGTCGATATCAAGATTATAAAAACGCTTGTTGGCCGCTGCTACCGCTTGCCGTAACTCTGGCACACCGCTCATCGGCGGATATTGGTTGCGATGGTCCAATAGCGCGTCCGCTGCCGCCTGCACCACGTCCGCCGGGCCTTCGACATCCGGGAAACCCTGGCCGAGATTAATGGCATCATGCTGCACCGCCAGCGCTGACATGATGGTGAAGATGGTGGTGCCGGTTTGAGCGAGCAGATTGTTAGGGGATTTCACGAAGCGTCCTTGAGTGATACCGATGCAAAATAGCTGTCCTGTTAGGATGAAGCAAATTTGCCCATAATTTAAGCAACCAAAAGCCGTACCGTGAGCAGAACGTAGTGGCGGGCCTAACCGTGGGTTGCCTCAAACCTTAATGGCAACCACAATGATGACCACGATTGCAAGCTGGCACGCCTCATGCAAGGCTATGCTCTGCCAGCCCATTGGCTGGCGCGCATCCGCGCTGGCCGCACGAATTATAGAGGAGGACGCCTGTATTTGCCGGGCGTGGACCAGATGAAAAAGATCGAAGCGATCATTAAGCCGTTTAAGCTCGACGAAGTGAAAGAGGCTCTGCATGAAGTGGGGCTGCAAGGCATTACGGTGGTTGAGGCCAAGGGGTTTGGCCGCCAGAAAGGCCATACCGAGCTTTATCGCGGCGCCGAATATGTGGTGGATTTCCTGCCGAAGGTAAAAATCGAGGTGATCTGTGAAGACGCCTTGGTGGACCGCGCTGTTGAGGCGATTACCAACGCGGCCCGCACCGGGCGGATCGGCGATGGCAAAATCTTCATCTCCAGCGTTGAAGAAGCCATCCGGATCCGGACTGGCGAAAAGGGCGATGCGGCCATCTAGCCGTTTCGTTCATTGTTTAACTGTGGGCGCGGCATGGTGGCTTGCTATGCCGTGCCTGGCGTTGCACAGAGGGTAGTGGGCAGCAAATGCCGCGTGGTGCGGTTTTGTAGCACTTGGACAAACAACCTTTGACATAAACGGGGATAGAGCATGGCGAAGAAGCCCGCTGGAACTGACGACGGTATCGCAAAAGTTTTAGAGATGATTAAGGAGAACGGCGTCGAATACGTCGATCTTCGTTTCACCGACCCAAAGGGCAAGTGGCAGCACACCGCCCAGCATATTTCGACGGTCGACGCAGACGCTTTGAAGGACGGCTTCATGTTTGACGGCTCGTCGATCGCGGGCTGGAAGGCCATCAACGAATCCGACATGATTTTGCAGCCGGACGTTGAAACCGCGGTGATGGACCCGTTTGCGGCCAAGCCAAGCCTGATTTTGTTCTGTGATATTATCGAACCCTCGACTGGCCAGGGCTACGCCCGCGACCCGCGCTCAACCGCCAAGAAGGTGGAAGCCTATTTGAAGTCCACCGGTATTGGTGACCAGATTGTGGTGGGCGCCGAAGCTGAGTTCTTCATTTTTGATAGCGTGAAGTTCGGCACCGGCGGTAATTTCGGCACCTACCAGGTTGACAGCATCGAAGGCCCCGGCTCCTCGATGAAGGACTACCCGGAAGGCAACATGGGGCACCGCCCGGCGGTGAAGGGTGGCTACTTCCCGGTTCCGCCGGTGGATGGCGATTCCGACCTGCGCGCTGAAATGCTCTCCGCGATGGGCGAAATGGGTCTGCCGATTGAGAAGCATCACCATGAAGTGGCACAAAGCCAGCACGAGCTGGGCACCCGGTTCGGCACGCTGACCAAGATGGCCGACCAGATGCAGATTTATAAATACTGCGTGCACAACGTGGCGCACAGCTACGGCAAGACCGCCACGTTTAT